>JAAYVC010000074.1 GCA_012517375.1 bacterium
CTTAAGGATGCAGTGGAGAAAATTGGTGCAAAAATGGTGCAAAGCGAAGTAGACTCTTTCGACAATCTTACAAGTGACGCAGTTACATGACGGGTCGTTAGCTCAGTTGGCAGAGCACCTGATTTTTAATCCGGTGGCCGCAGGTTCGAATCCTGCACGACCCATTTATAATTTTCTCTCCAAGAAAGGAGATTCATGTTTAAGATGTCTTCGTCTTCAAGAGGGAGCCAGGTTTTAATCGCTTTGATTCTTTTTGTTTCCCCAACGCTTTTTGCTGCATCTTCAGCCGAGGTTTTTTCCGAAGCTGAGTCCTACAGCATCCGCGTATATGTGACAACCGTTATAGCCCTTGAAAGCTCGCAACGAGGCTCAAGCCAGGGCTCGGGATTTATCGTCTCCATTGACCGCGATGCCGGTTATGCCTATGCAGTAACATGCGAACACGTAATCGGCGAAGGCATCTGCAATGTGCAGATAAGCTTCAAGGACGGAGAGCGTATAGAGGCTGAACCTGTTTATGTTGACCCCGTATTCGATTTCGGGATGATTCGTTTCAAACTTGATGAGCCAGGCATTCCTTCGAATGTAAAGGCAGCCAGGCTTGGAGATTCTGATAAGCTCAAGATAGGCGACCGGGTGGGCACTTTCGGTAATCCAGGTGGCATTGAGTTTTCAGGAACAGAAGGTATTGTCAGCTCCACGACAAACACGCCAACATCGGGGACAGGAAAGTTCATTCAAACCGATGCGCCGATTAATCCGGGCAATTCAGGCGGTCCTTTGATTCTCATGAGGGATGGTTCCGTGGTTGCCATAAACGCTGCAACGTCCGGTCAGGGCATAGGCTGGAGCCTTTCGATAAATCAGCTTAAACCGGTAATCAAGGATTTCCTTGCAGGAAAACTTCCATACGGCGGAAGGGTCGGGTGGTTTGGCTTCGATGTCGAAGAGATAACAACCGCAAGGGCACAGGAAAGCTTCAAAACCAATCTTGGTTCAGATGTAAGAAAAGCCCTGCTCATCAGAGCGGTGGCGCCATCCAATGCAAGCGATACTGCAGGCGTGATGCCCGGAGATATCGTTTTTTCAATTAACGGGAAGACGCCCGTCGACGAGGCTGACTACGCGATAATGATGAAGGATTTTGCCGATAAAGTGTGCTCGCTTAGAGTTTCGCGCTTCGGGAGCATGCTCGATTTCAATATTCTTGCAGTTGACCGCGCCGCTGACAGACCCAAGGAATACATAACAATCGCAGGCATGACCATTCAGCCGATGAGCCGATTCCTGCAATACTGGTACGATATGGATTCCTCCGCCGTATACATCTCAGATGTCGAGGAGCAAAGCGCCGCCGCTTCATGGGAGGCTTACAACGGTCCTATAAGGGCTGTTGCAGTTCGAGGATCTTACAGCGGCATACAGTCTTTCGACGGCTTCTGGAACGCAGTTAAGGATCTTTCTCCAGGCGAACCGATGGAGCTTTTTTACGGACTCGACCGGATACGCTCAATCGTAAAAGTAGTATACTACGATTCATCCGAGGCCCCCATGCGCAAGCAAGTGCCCGAGTATTACACAAAGAAACCCTGAAGAATTTATTGAATTAAATGCCCATTCTTGGCGAACTCGCCGCTCTCGGGACTTCCGTTCTCTGGGCATTTAACGCCGTATTCTTTACCGAGGCTTCAAGGCGCATACAGGTTATTGCTGTAAGCGTTTTGAGGCTTACACTTGCCTCAATCCTCTTAATTGCGGTTCACCTTCTTGCTGGAGGAAGATTTGCCTTCCCTCTACAATCAATGATTTGGCTCTCCATCTCGGGTATTGTTGCGCTAGCAGTGGGCGACTGGTTTCTTTTTGCGGCATTCGCTAAAATAGGTCCCCGAATTGTTCTTCTCGTAATGACCTTAAGTCCCGTATTCTCGGCATTAATAGCATGGATATTCCTGAAAGAAACTCTATCACTTCTTTCAATATCAGGCATTATGCTTGTGCTGGCAGGGATATGTCTCGTTGTCTTAAACAAGAAGGATAGTCAGCATTTGGATAGACGCTCCGTTATAGCCGGCGTTTTGATGGCGGTAGCAGCATCAATAGGGCAGGGTGCCGGTCTCGTACTTGCCAAGCAGGGAATGATTGAGGGCGTAAACGTTCTGGACGCCACCATGCTCAGGGTTCTTGCTGCGACAGCGGTCACGAGTCTTTACGTTCTGTTCGCAGGGAAGACTAAAGAAGTAGTCGGTTCAGTTAAGGATGGAAAAGCCATGCTTCATGTATCTCTGGGAACGACAATCGGATTGATAATAGGCACTCTCTTAGCGCTTTATGCGATAAATAACACGAAGGTGGGAATTGGCGCGACGTTTATCTCGTTATCGCCGGTTGTGATGCTTCCCTTGTCAAGGATTATTTACAAGGAGCGAATAACTTTTTTTGCCATTGCAGGAACATTGGCGGCTCTTGCAGGAGTCGCCTTGATTCTTATCAGATAGCAAGACCAATCAAGAATCGCCCTGCTGATTTTTCCATGCGGTTATTATGTAATTTGATGCAGCTTTTTCTGGGCTTGCGGCAGTTTTGTTATGGAATTCAGGCTGATGAAGATATCACCGGCAGTATCTTAACTTTCTTTAGAAAGGTAACTTGGACTTGACAAAATAAGGATTCGGCCTAATATTTTTCAAGGAGTTGTTTAAAGTAGGGATTGCGCCAGCAAAGACTTTTCATCAATGCGAGGATGGCAAAGGGCTGAGGCTGAAGAAATCCTTACCGCGAAACTGAGAGGGACTGGAAAACCGACTACAGCCTAGGAGGAAATAATGGACTATAGGGAAAACCAACTGCGCAAAGGGAAAGCGTGGGTATGCTGGTTAACGCTTATTGACATTGCCGCGCCTGCAATAATGCGGGCTGCTGCAAAGACTTGGATAGTCTTCGAGTGCAACAGACCAAACCCCAACTCAACTGAATACACCTACTGGGACATCTGGAAGCTAGACCCGGATGCTGATAACGTAAACGAATCAGATTGTGATTTGTATGGCGATCCTTTAACTGCGGACATGTGCAGCGAGTGGGACCCCACGTACTCCGTTGAGGATAAGTCTGTCGTATTCGTCTCAGACAAGGACGGCTGGCCGCATCTCTATAAGATGAGCATTAACGGCGGGGCATGGAAACAGCTTACTTCCGGGAACTATTCAACCGTTGATCCATGTTACAGCTTTGACGGAACAAAGATAGCTTTCACGTCGAATCAGAGCGGGCAATGGCACATATACACAATGAATACGGACGGAAGCGAGATGAAGCAAATAACGCAGGGCGCCTCGGACAACCGCAGTCCGTGTTTCTCAACGAATGGAGACAAGATATATTTTCTGAGCAACAGGGACACAGATAATTCAACCGTTTGGGGAGACTGGGAAATATACAGGGTCAACTCAGGCGGTGGCACTGCAGCGAAAGCAATAATAAACGGAAGCGGCGCAAGCTATCTGATGAACTGGACAGAACACGACCCGTGCTGCAGTCCGACCGACCCTAACATCATTGTATTCGCCAGCAACTATGCACACCAGTGCTTTCAGAGTAACCCGGAAGACTGCATCAACTTCGAGTTGTTCAAATATGATTTCAGATATCCAAATACCCCTCCGGTTCGATTGACTGAAAGTTGGAATGAGCGTTCATGTGATCCGACTCCTTGCCGAGAGATGTGGAACAGCTCAATGCCGTGCTTTTCGCCTGACGGCGAGCGCATAGCCTGGTCGGCTGATAACTGGACGGGAACAGGATGGCTAGGGGATTATAGCACTCGACCATACGACGATGCCATTCCTACGGAAAATATCTACGACAGTTACTGGAAGCCCCTTGGTTTAGAGCAGGGATCTTCGCATAACATCTGGATAATGGACAAGGATGAAGATCATCATTACTGGTTTCCGGCTTCTTACTGGGGGTGGGATAATGGACTTACGATTTACAAACATCATCATCACAAGAATTATAATCCCTCATGGGACGAACAACCATAGGAGGGTGAGATGAACAAGCGACCTTTTTTGATAGCGTTGGTTCTAATATGGTCAACATCGCCATTTAGTATAACTGCTAGCTGGGAAATACTAGACTTACCAACGGATAGAGGTTTCACAGAGATATGTGCCATTGACGAACACAATATCTTCGTTGTGGGTGACGAGGGGCTCTGGAAGACTTTTGACGGAAGCAATTGGGCGCTGGATACAGTGATACCTTTCTTTGAATACGTCTATTTCGCTGACGATACACTTGGTTTCATAGGATACAATCATTTAACTACTGATGGTGGTAAAACCTGGAATAAGGTAGACGGCACATTTCCAGGTTGGAACATATATTTTCCTCCTGGTCAAAGTCTTCTCGGCTATGGAGGATATAGCTTGTCGGGTGATTTGAACTATCCAAGGTGCCATCTTTATATAACGACTGACGGCGGCTGGCATTGGGATACCCTTCCAGCATTACCTGAGGTTTACTCTGATTCAAAAGAAAACATCTATCTAAGCAACCTTTCTTTTCCAACCTTTGATACTGGCTATGTAACTGCCACTTGCACAAAGATAATCAACGACTCTACATTTGAAGATCACTACAGCTACTTCAAGACCACAGACGGCGGCGAGACCTGGGTGTTGAATGAGGAGGGGTTGTGGAACGACGATTTCAGACCATATCTCGTTGACTTTCCCGAGAACGCAACCGTAGGCTACATGGCAGGCGGAGACGGCAAGGTTTTCAAGACCACGAACGGCGGAGCAACATGGGACACGGTGCTAAAGGATAGACCTTATATCGTTAGTATGTGCTTCCCGGAGAACGATCAAGTTGGCTACGTGTTCGGCGATTCCGTAGCAAATAAAACTACGGATGGCGGCAAAACATGGCAAACGGCATACCTTACCCATGACTCAACCTTCTACGAATGCCACTTTATCAACAATCGAGTGGGCTTCGTTACCGGACACAAGAATATGGCTTTACTCTCGATGCCCTATGACCCCGGTTTCGTATTAAA
>JAAYVC010000075.1 GCA_012517375.1 bacterium
ACGTTCCACCTCAAGAACCTTTAGCACTTCGTCTCTTACTTTCAGAAGCTGGGAGAATTCGTAAGCAAGTTCCCTGTCCTCAAGTTGAGGGTTCACTTTGGGGAAGCCAAGCAAGAAGATGCTTTCCTTTTTACCTTCGAGAGGATATGTCTTGTAAGCCTCTTCTGCCGTAAAACTCGCTAAAGGCGCAAGAAGTCTCAAAAGTACATCTAAAACTTCGGACATTACGGTTTGCACGGCGAGTCTTTGTTTCGACAGCCGCCCCCTGGTATATAACGTATCTTTTGTAACATCCATATAAAAGCTCGAAAGTGTAACGCCGCAAAATTGGTATATTGCCTGAAAACCGTGATGGAAGTTCAATTCGTCGAACGCTTCCCTGACTTTTCCGATGAGTTTCTGAAGTTCATGTAAGATATATAGTTCTCTTGGAGGTAGCTGTTTGAAAGGTATTGCGTTGCTTATATCGAAATCAGCAAGGTTGCCTAAGAGAAATCTTAATGTATTTCTTATCTTGCGGTAGGCATCAACCACTCTGTCTAGTATTTCCTGACTAACTCTCACGTCTTTGGTAAACTCAGACGATGCTACCCAAAGCCTCATGACGTCGGCCCCGTATTTTTGAACAATCTCGTCAGCGGCAATATAGTTGCCGAGGGATTTATGCATCGCCTTGCCTTCTTGGTCTACTACCCATCCATTTGTCGCAACCTGACCGTATGGCGCTTTTCCTTCCGCTCCAAGGCTGGTCATAAGCGAAACATTGAACCATCCGCGGTGCTGGTCAGGCCCTTCGAGGAACAAATCGGCCGGCCATCTAAGCCCTTGCCAGGAACGGCAGACAATGAGAGATGAGCAGGATGAGTCAAACCATACATCAAGAATATCTTGCTCCGGCTTCATCCTTTTCGAGCCGCATTTAAGACATTTGAGGTCATTGAAATGTTCCATAACATTTTCTTCGAACCAGAAATCCGCCGAGTGCTTCTCTACAAGATCAGCAGTTTTCCTGACTATAGCGGCATCAAGGAGAACCTCGCCGCAGTCCTCGCAGTAGAAAGCAGGGATGCCCACACCCCAGAAGCGCTGCCTTGAAAGACACCAATCCGGTCTCAACTCTATGGCTGCTTTGATTCTCTCGTAAGATTCGGGCGGCGTCCATTTAACCTTGGATATCGCATCAAGCGCTTTCTGGCGATGATCTTTGTAATCTACATCCATAAACCACTGAAGCGTTGTACGGAATATTACGGGATTATGACATCGCCAGCAGTAGGGATACTGGTGTTCTATCTTTGACTCATACAAGAGATTGCCCATCTCCTTAAGAGCCTCGATAACGGCTTGATTGCCTTTATTTAAGTCAAGACCTTCAAACCTTTCGCCAGCCTCATGAGTGAAATGCCCCTTTTCATCTACCGGAGAAAGAATCGGCAATCCGTATTTTTTCCCTATTTTGAAATCGTCCTCGCCGTGACCTGGGGCGGTGTGCACTATACCGGTTCCCTGGTCGGCTGTAACGAAATCGCCCTCAAGAACGGGCGATTGTCTTTCAAATATCGGATGGCGGAATTTGAGGTGAGCCAGTTCGGATCCTGTAATCCTTGTTTCAATCTTCAAATCCTTTTCCTTCCACTCAAGCTTCTTTGTCGTATGCTCATACAAAGCTTTAGCTATCAGGTATCGCTCCTCGCCTTTCTTGATTATGTAATACTCAAAATCCGGACGGATTGTCAAAGCGAGATTTGCGGGAATCGTCCACGGAGTTGTCGTCCAAACCAACGCGTATGCGCCTTCAACAGCGCCTTTAAAAATACCATCCGGGTCCTCCAGCAGCGGAAAACGAATCCATAAAGAGTGAGAAGTTTTTTCTTTGTACTCAATCTCTGCATCCGCTAGAGCCGTCTGGCAGGTAGTGCACCAGTGAATGGGTCTCAAATCGCGGTATATGTAGCCTTTTTCAACGAGCGTTGCAAAAATTCGGAGAATTTCCGATTCATATCTAAGCGACATCGTTGTGTACGGATTGTCCCACTCGCCCAAAACACCTAGTCTAACGAACTCCTCGAGCTGCACTTTTACGAAATGGCCTGCATACTCACGGCAGCGTTTTCTTACTGCAAGGCGTTCGATGGTTTTGCCTTTTTCTCTGAACTCTGAGAGGACATTATTTTCTATGGGCATACCGTGATTGTCCCAGCCTGGTACATAAGGGGCATAAAAACCGTCCATAGAACGGTATTTTATGACGAAATCCTTGACAATCTTGTTCAGAACGGTTCCAAGATGCACATGGCCGTTTGAATAAGGGGGACCGTCGTGAAGGATATAGGTCTTATCGCCTCTCCTCGCCTCTATCATCTTTTTGTAGACGTCAATCTCATTCCAGTATTTTAAGAGTTCAGGTTCGCGTTTTACAAGGTCCGCCTTCATCGGGAAGTCGGTCTTGGGCAAATGTATTGTATCTTTGTAGTTCATTGAGACTTAGGCGAATAAAACAGGTAAATAAGCGCTCCTACAACCGCGGTAACTATAAGGGGTTCCCACAGGCTTCCTGCCGAAGAGGATGAGTAGTATTCCTGGGTAAACGGCGACCGCACAAGGTCAAGGTCGCTCTCAGGAAAAGTGCTTTTCTTCTCCGTTGTCAGTCTTTTCTGGGATACAACCATGTTGTCCCGAAGAACCGTTATTTCAATATCCGCCTGCACCCAGCGTTCTATCATCTTTCTTCCCAAAAGAAGCTGTCTGTAGCTTTTTTTGTGTACGACCCTCATCTCGTTGACCAGATAACGCACTTCGGTTTCCGGCTCGGAGCCCAGGGGTGCTGCAAAATATACAGCTATTCCTTTGTCCTCGAGTACGTGCGAAAGCTCGGAGCGGACAAGATAACCGGCGTCATCCGACGAATAACGGGTATCGTATATAACGACGCTTTTTACGCTGTCCAGTCCGTTGAATCCTTGGAACATCTCCCGGAGAGCGTCTCGCGCAACGTCCCAATCGGTTGGCGTAGCCGAAAGGACTAAAAAAGTTAATATTACACCCACAGCCGCTAATTATAGGTATCAAGCCTGCAAAGTCAATACATAAGCTTAAGAGTAAATGGAAATCGAATATTATAAATAGACTTAGGCTTGACAAAAGGTTTTTTCGCTCTAATCTTAAATAAGACAAGGAGGATCGGATGGATAAAAAGAAAAGCCTTAAAATCAGCCTCGCAGTCTTGATGCTTGCAACTGCATCGTGTACGCTTCTTGATGCTCCCTCAAGGCCTGAGATAATTGTAACCTTCGATAATCTCCAGACAAAGGGATATACCGACTCCTTTGCGCCTCAATGGGATAGGAGTGGAACCAACATCTTCTTCGTAGGCTTTGGTATTTCCAAATGGGAAGGAGTGTGCAAAGCAGGACTTGGTGGCAACCTAATTGAGGAGTTAAGATTCAACGAGAATGATAATCTGGAATGGACTCTTGCAGTATCGTCCATGTCAGATGTTATGGCTTATTTGAAGGTTGATTATTCCGAACCTCAGCCAAAAGATATGATAATTATCGGCGATCTGGCGGGCAATGCAACAGATTCTTTTCTTTTCGCCGAACCTGAGTTTATATGCGTATCCGACTTATGTTTTTCAAGGACTAAAGAAAACATCCTCTATGTTTTGTTCGCCTTTGGTCAAGAACTCACAGACCTCTATCTTTTGCGCTTGAATCTTCAAACAAGGGAATACGATACGGTTCTTACATCGACAGTATACCTTGTGGACTATCTTATGACCTTCGACGTCTTTCCCCAAGATTCTGCAGTTCTTATGAACGACAGCATCTATTCTCTTGCATCGGGTGGGGTCAGGCACGTGGATTTCGGAAGTTACAGTCCATATGCATATTGCAGCATCAATCAATCGGACCCTCGCTATGTAGCGGTATCGGCATTCAAGGATTCTGCCGATACTACTAAGTGGGCCGACTATATTGCGGTTGTAGACATAATAAACGGCGATGTGCTCGAGGTTCCTGGCGCACCAAGGGACCGATGGGATTTCGGCTACGACAACGTGTTCGACGCAGTGTTCTCGCCTGACGGCAAATCGCTTGTTTACTGCGTAAACACATATTTTGATAGCGATGCTTCAACCATACTTGGATTGATAAGGGAAGTCTTTAAATAATAACCATCCTGATTGTTTGACTCTTTTTCTTATTCGCGTATATTTTCAAAAAGACCATTGGAGGCATTCGTGAAAAAACTGATAGTTTTACCTCTCGTCCTAACAGCACTCCTGTCGGCACAAATGTCCGGGCCGCAAGTGCTGGTCAAAACGTTCGGGTTTCCAATTGAGCTTGGATATACCATCGAATTACCAGCAAACTTCGATTCTACAAAAACTTACCCCCTCATAGTAGGCATTCACGGGTTCGGCGACCGAATGTCGTCCTATATCGGAACCGCCCAGTCCTTTGTTCCGGAGGGAGCAATAGGGCTTTACCCCGAATCTCCTTATCCGCTAACGCCTATGGCGGACGGCGAGAGCTTCGGGTGGACGTGGTGGTTCTGGAGCGACACAACGGAGCCAAGTTTCGTCAGCCATGACCTTACGCTCGACCAGTCCGTGCGCTGGATTGTCGCCGCCATAGATGAAGTTAAGAAAAATTATCCTGTAGATCCATCAAAGGTATTTCTCTACGGCTTTTCTCAGGGCGGATTTCTGACCTACAAGGTCGGCCTGACTTATCCTGAACTTTTCCGGGGGATCATTCCTGCGGGCGGCTGGCTTGAGATAGATTCTCTCCATCCCCTCGTTCTTGACAGCGCGGCGCTCAAACTCCCTGTGCGTATCCTTCACGGCGCATACGATAACGTAGTCGAGTTCAAGGGAGCTGAAAGCGCATACGATACGCTTAAGGCTCGCGGTCTCAGGGTAGAACTCATGAAATATCCAGTTAAACATCAGCTTACGAATGAGGGTTTTGAAGACAGCCGCGACTTCATCTGGCGGGAACTGAATCCCGACTCAACCGCCCTCATCGACCTCTTATGGCCGGATGAGTCTCTTACTTCCGAAGAACATGCGGAGCTGCTCCACAAGATGCTTCGCTCGAAAGAACCGGCGGCAGATATCGAGGCCGGTCTCTTAAAACTCTACGAGGAGGATACCTCGGAGGTCGTACGGAAAGAAATCATCTACCTCCTTGGCGCAAGACGCTGTGCAGGGGCTGAGCTTCAGCTGACCCTTATCCTCAAGGACGCAGGCCAGCCGCAGGCTTTACGGCAGGCTTCCTACTCAGCGTTAATAAAACTCGCCACTGAAAGCTCCTGGAAAACGGTACAGGGTACGCCAAAACATCTCGTCATCCAGGAGGTCATCCCGGGCGGTCAGGGCGAGGCTGTCGGCCTTTTAGCAGGCGATGTTGTTCTTTCCTACAACAACCGCAAGATAAAGACCAACGTAGAACTTCGCGAGGCGCTCTCATCCGTGAAGTCGAACACCAAGTCGGTCATCATGGCCATCGAGCGCGACGGAAAGCGCATGAAGACAAAGCTTGCGCCTGGCCGAATCGGCATCAGGCTGGCTGAAGAAATAAAGTAAGATTAATATCTAAGTTAAAAGCCCAGGCCAGCGGTCGGGGCTTTACTTTTGTTAGTCTGAGCTTCTTAATCCGGCGCTTTGTAGATTGTGTCCTTGCCGTTGTAGAACCAGAGTAGGCGGAAGTCGTGACTAAAACCCTCATGTAGTGTGCTTCCGTGGCCTTCTCCATGAGATTGGTGTATGACACCTATTCCTCTAAGACGGTAAGTATACATCCATCCTGTACCTACGTAGGAGTCTTCGTTATAACCAGAATAAAGGTGCAGGAGGGTATCCCCGCGATAGCTAACACTGAACCCTGTTGAACTCTGCGCCTCAGGAATAAGCGATATCGTGTCTCCTGGAAAGTAAGATACAGGTCCCGTAAAAACGTCGAAAACATCAAGCTTGTTTCTCCAGATTTCAACGCTATCGCCTACGTCCAGAAAACTACCGCTAAGATTAATGATAAGGGTTTCGTTCTGCCATAATGAATCAGTTACGGCTATAACAACCGTATCCCAATATTCATAATAGATTGGTTCGTAAATGTCTTCTTTGCTATATAGGTCGTGATACTCATAGCACCACTCATACCCCAACCCAAACGGGAAGTAGGTGGTGTCAAGGTCGATATCGCCGTGAGCGATGTTTGGTTCGCAACCTGCCAGCATCGCCACAAAAACCCATCCTGCAATTAAAACATATCTTGTACTTTTCATCTTTTCCTCCTTCTCCCGTGTTACGGGCTTCCAACTCTATTTCTAATCAAAAATTAGAGGACCATTCCTGCCGGTAACAGGATAACTTCGCCTCAAATAAATGATAGTCCGGGACCTATTCCTGTCAAGAGGTCATATTGGAGATATGCTGTAAGTTGGAATCAATTAGCCAGTTACCCCCTTGACTTGACCAGTATCTTCTTTAATATATTATATATAATGGAGGAGAGCGGCTGACAGACGTTCTGAGCCGGGCACGGTTTAGCTAAAGGAGGCTCTTGTGAAACGATTGGCTATGGTCATTCTAGTATCATCGGTAGTAGCTTTTGTGAATGCCGCTCCTGTTGTATCAGGCGGCGAAGGTCTGGCGCGGATAGTCGATGCACGCAACGAAGGTCTCTATAACTGGACAGCAGGCGTCTCGTTTGCCGGCATCGATCACGGCGCAGAACACATGAACGATTTGAATATCCAGACCTGGAGAAATTCGGTTCTTCGCGTGTTCGGTTCGTGGGTTCCGTTCAATCAGCTTGAAGTAATTGGTTCGTGGGGAGCAGTTTACTCCTATCCGTCACAGACTACCGCCATTCCAAGTTTTGGATTATGGGACATCGAATTGGGTGCAAAATACACAATTCCGCTTGAGTTCTGGACAGTAGGTTTCGATTCAAGAATCTACCTGCCTACCCACTCTTCATTCTTCGGACCGCCGAGTTTTGGCGGAGTTCTAAGGGTTATCGGCACCTCCGAGATGGGGATATTTACTACTCATATGAACTTGGGCGCCTTTATGCGCCAGAAACCTGGCGTGATGCTGGGCGCCGGAACCGAAGTAAGCTACGAATATCTCAATCCTTACATAGAACTTTCAGCAGAGGTCATGCCGGACTCGTTTCCATTAAGACTGACCCCGGGACTTAGAATAAAGCTGAACTCGGGGATAAGCTTCTTTTATGCTGCCGATTTCGGTCTTAACCTGGATGGCCGAAGCGTTGACGCCCGAGGCGGTCAGTACATAAACCAGATTTCTGCAGGAGTGGCGTATTCTCCATCGGAAAGAGTATCGGTCGCAAAGAGACCGGTGGCGCTTTATGTCAAAGCTCTCGACGCATCTACAGGCGAACCAGTTGCGGCCGAGGTCAATATCGCTAATCACTACCCAAGCGTTTTTGCGCTCGGCATGAGCGGCGAGCGTACTATAGAAGTTCAGAGCGGCAGGTATCAGGTTACAATAAGGGCTCCAGGTTATCTGCCGCAGACGTATATGATGACATTCAAGCAGTTCGCGAACAATTCGTTAGAAGTAAGGCTTGAACCGGATAGAACCGGAGGGTACCTTGATGTAAGAATCCTGGACAGCCAGACCGCAAGGCCTATCTCCGGAGCGTCCGTATCTATTGCGGGCATAACCCTTACGACAAACGTCTCCGGTGAAACGCGTTTTATCCTTCCATCAGGAAATTATGATGTGAATGTATCAATGCCGGGCTACATATCTCAAAATGAAAGAATAATACTAAGCCAGGGCATTCCTATGGCAATAAACCTATCCCTTCTGCGAAATGACGCGCGCATACGCATATCGGGAATACGTTTTGCATCAGGAAGCGCTGTAATAGATCCAGAATCATATCAAGCAATAGATGAAGCCGTGCGCTTCCTTAAAACCAATCCTACGGTGAGGGTTGAAATACAGGGACATACGGATTCACAAGGGTCTTATCAGGGCAACCTTACGCTTTCTCAAGAGAGAGCGCAGTCGGTTCGTGACTACCTTATTCGCGTTCACGGCATATCGGCTGACCGTCTTGAAGCGAGAGGTTATGGTTCAAATGTTCCCGTTGCGTCGAATGATACCGAGGCCGGAAGGTCGCAAAACAGAAGGGTGGAATTAGTCGTAATCAAGTAGAAATATACTAAAAAGGTGTTTTGATTGAGAGAGGAAAATGGCTGATAAAGTCGAGATTATTGAAGGCGGTATTCTTCACATAATCGTCGAGGGAGAACAGACAGGTGAGGACGTCGCCTTCGCATCAGCCGAGTCTGACAGATTGCTCCAAGAGAACGACATCAAAGAGATCCGCTACCTTGTTGATTTTTCCGAAGCGGGCAGAATTGACCCATCCGCGCGCCAGGCGCTCAAGGACAGGCTCAAGAATGTCGAGCAGAGAGGGAAGGTCAAGTACGCTATTGTCGGATTGTCAAAAACCCTCGCAAACCTCATCAGCCTCTATGTGAGAGCGATTCACGCCGAATCGGAGTACCGCTTCTTTAAAACAAAGGATGAGGCGCTTGCCTGGCTTGTGGGGATGAATCCAAACCCCTGAGGGCGCGCTTTTTTAAGCATTATTGTCCAATTCTTAATATCCTAACGAAGGAGCAGTATCTTTGCGCCAGTTCTTTGTTTGTCCGCCATAAGTCTCACGAAATAAACGCCAGCAGGGAGCGTGCGACCGCTTTCGTCCTTTCCGTCCCATGATAAAGAATAGTTTCCTGCCGTTTGGAACTCATTTTCCAACGAGAGAACCTTGCTGCCCGATGCATCCCATATTCCGATTTCGACATATGAGTTTTGAATCAGTGAATAATTGATAACAGTATGGTTCTTAAAAACAAGTGGATCGCATCGCAAGTCTGAGAGCTTCATCGGTGATTTCTCGTTTACGCTTGCAGGCTGAGGTCTGCGCGGAGCTTCTATGTTTACCACGGCTTCAACAAGGGTGGTCAGCCCAAGGGGGAGGCTATCCGGAATTACGTACCAGCATGAAGCCAGGGCTTTAGGCTGGTAAGGACCCCAACCAAAGTTCAGATGCCATTCGGGTTCACCCTCCTCGTCTTCCGATTGCCTGAAACCGTCACAGACAAGGGTATGACCGCCGATTTCGCCGACGATTACGATTATGGCCGGCATGGAATCCTTCATGTTCTTTTCGAGTACGTCATAAAAATCTCCACCGTCACCTGTGCGAAACTCAGCTGTCGAAAATCCGAAATGCTCGAGCAGACCGTGCGCGCACCAGCTGTTGGTGAATACGCCGGAAACCTGGCTCGTGTAAACCGACTGCGTAGAGACCCCACAGGCGTAAGCTATATCGGCGCATACACCGCCGGACGGATCTCCATGATTGTAGTCTATGACCGGGATAGAGGCAGCTGGTGCATCTATTGGAATGGTGCGTCCAAGGTAGTCGCTCGTGTAGCTGTCCTCGTCCTTGAATATGACCGAATCCGGGTACTGCCAGAAGCTTATTATCTGACCCATCGTTACCGCAGGGCAGCCGGCAAGACAGACTACATTTGTCACAGGATCCATCGGACAGGAATCATTGTAAGGCGAACCTTGAGTCCACGCAGACTCTATCCACCCTCCGCTTAAGGTTTGGCCGGCAGGCGGCCAGCTCTCGCCTGCGGTAGATGCAGATTCCTCGCAGGACAGAAACTCCATCCATCTCCTCTGATTGGCCTCAATCCTTCTTTGGCTGATAAGACCGAGGTCTAAAGCCTTTAACCTTCTGGAAATGTCAGCCCTGAGAATATCAAGCAGCGGGTTATCTTCAGACAATGAGAAGGAGCCGTGTTCGCAGTAAGCGATAACGGGTGTCAGTCTAGTATCGGCTGTTACGACAACTAAACCTTCTGGATCGAGCGCGCAAACGTATGCGAGTATTCCAGCGCTTGCTTCAATAACGACTGGCTCAGACGAACGCAGAGCGTATGTTTGTCCATATCCTTTGCGCGCGTTCATGATTCGTACCTGGACTGAAGCGACCGCTCCGGCGCTTAATGGGTCAACGACAGATGTCTCGGATGCCGCGGGCAGGAATGCAAAAATCACAAACGAAAGCAACCTCATCTTGAAAGCCAAAAACATCGAGTTTTCCTCCTTGGATCGATTATTGAAAGGACTTTACTTGGTTAAGCATTCGTGTCAACGCCCGCGTATTTACATCCTTATCGAATCCGGTAGAACAAGTCATGAGCATCCACCGATTGCGCCGCAGAATAGGCGTCGAGTTTATGCCCTGGGGGGTAGCTGAAGCGAGAATCGTTCACCGACTGCTTTCTCCGAAACCAGGGGAGCGGCTTCTAGAAGTAGGCAGCTCGTCGGGTTATCGTGTCGAACGCTACTCGAAAATCGGCTTGGACGTCTACGGAATAGACGCCGATCACGATGCAATCGAGTCAGGCATGAGGTTTAACCCAACCGTCAAGTTGATAGAGGCAGATGCGTCAGCGCTTCCTTTCCCTGCCTCCTTTTTTGATAAGCTGCTCTGCGTCCACCTGCTGGAACACCTCGCCAATCCTCAAGATGCGATTCACGAGATGGGCCGGGTGCTCAAGCCAGCTGGAAGCGCCATAATCGTCGTACCTTGCGAACGTATCAGGGGCGACACCGCCTTCGCCGGTTGGCTTAGATTCAAGAACCTTCACCTGCACAAGTATACGCCGCCTGAAATCTCAAGGCTGATCGCGCCTTACTTCAAAATTGAAGTCGCTTTTTTCCATACACTTATCCCTGGAAGATTCGTTCCGATGTCGCTAAAGTCCACACCTCTTCAGTACTACTTTTCTTTTGCCATGATCTTCAAGTTGAAGAAAGATTGACCTGTGGTCGTTTTCATCGTCTGATTATCGAAATGGAGGCTTCATGTTTTTAAGAAAGCGCGGCTTATGCAGCCTAATTCTATTGTTCATCAACGTCTCATGCACAAAGGTCATGCTCGATAATGATTTTCACAGGAACCTCAAGGAGCGCGAGGAGGTGATCAGGATGGTTAAGAACGGCGAATTTGAAATTAAAGCAAAACTCAACATAATTCAACTTCCTGAAAGATACAGACATATATCCAGAGGGGGAGGAGTTATAATGGTGGAAAAATACGAAGACGGAATTGGGGTATTCTTTTTTACGTTCAGGGGTATCTTGGATAATTTTTCAGGCTTCATTTACAGGGACGATAACGCATGCCCTGACTCGACGGATTTTTCAGGCGATTTCAAGCAAGTAGAGAGAATTTGTGAAGGGTGGTTCTGGGCCGCCTCGTATTAGCAAAGACAAGTTTGGGGCAATCAGGACAAAAGCAAGTCTACTATCTCACCTGTATCAGAGAGATCCGAACGCAGCCATGTCGGGTTTTCCTGCTTCAACTCCTCGACGGGAGTCCAGCCCGAGGCGACGCAAAGCGCTCGGATGCCGTACGCTTTTGCAGCCTTGACGTCATTGGGCGAATCTCCTACAAGTATCAAGTCGCTTTTTGATATTGACTTATTTGCCTCGACCTCTGCCCGAGCATGAGCGTATGAGCAGAGCTCGGCTCGGTCGTCGGATTCGTCGCCGAATGCGCCGAAGCTGAAATAATCCGTAAGTTCCGCTTTCCCTAGTTTTGCAAATGCACCCTGCTGGCAGTTGCCGGTAACAAGACCCAGGAGCGCATCTCTCGAATCCAACTCGTCGAGTATGGCGGGCACGCCGGAGCAGAGCTGGAACTTAGTCCAAGTGCGTAACTTAACTTCCAAAATCCCGCCGTATACTTCAAAAAGCCTGCCGAGTTTTTCGTGAATCTCCGTCAGCTCAAACCCAGCTTCAGTCATAAGTGCGCGCACCACACCTATGTCGGTTGCGCCTATAAATGACGCATCCATGATTCTTCCGCTTGTGCCGAACACGTCCTTCAACGCTTGGCCCATCGCCTCCTTTACAATAAAGCCCGCTTTTAGAAGGGTCCCGTCGATATCAAATAGAATAGTCCTCATTAAGTTTCAATAATACGGTTGATTAGACGTATGTCAACTTAATTCCTCACAAAAATGCAACGCGGTTTTTGCTGGAATTCGTCGAGTCAGGATTAAAGTATCGAGGTCCAGAATCATGGACAAAAAGTGGTCAAAAGCTGGTCAGAAGATGGTCAGAAGTTGGTCAAAAGTTGGTCAAAACCACCCCAAAATAATGCTCGAAGCATTATTTTGGGGACCCCGAGTCGAGTCAGGATTAGAGGTTGGTGGTCACATTTCGAGAAGGGCGCCACGTTGCCCTCACCCA
>JAAYVC010000076.1 GCA_012517375.1 bacterium
GACACATAAAAGAAATCTGATTATGATTCTGGCAATGCGCGTCGAGTCCCTGAGGAGCGAGCAATGAGCAGGAAGGTGCAAGGGCAAGAGGGACGCCCTGCAAAAAACTCGCTGACTGCACTTTGTGCAGCTCCTGAATGATGGAGGAAAACGTGAAGAGAATAATAACAATAGCGGCAATAATAATGGCGGCGGCGATACCTATAGCGGCGTCGGCGCAGGTCGGATCCTACTATTATGCAGACAACTCCGAAAAAACTCTTTTAGTTGAATGGATCCAACAAAGCGCAAATAAGGTAAATGGAATTCATTTCGATACGCCAGCCCACATGACTCAGTTTCTGGCACTGTGCCAGAGCCTTTATGCCGCTCGCGATGCGGAAAACTGGACCCAGTGCACCGCTATTGCCCAGCAGCTTCTTGGAATGTGCCAATATATAATAGGAGCCGGTCACCGAACCTGGTCTGCAAACAACATCAATATGGTGCGTACAGGCTACTTGAATCCTGAAGCTCTTATATTGCTTACGGAAGAAGAGCTCAACGAAGCGATGGCGCCACCCGAAGAACCAACGGCCACTAGATACTCATGGGCGCCATATATAGAACACCTTAAACCGTGGTATGATGAGATTGACTCTTTATGGTACGACCATCCTTTGGTTTGTTGTTACGGTTACCCTTTTGGCTACCCCAAGAGCGATGGACCAGTTCATTTTGAACACTGTCATGAGCTTGTTAGAAACAACAACGATTGAAGCCGCATTGCTTAAAGTCCGCTTAACTTTAACAGCAGCAAGCGCTCACGATAGCATCGTGAGCGCTTGCTGCCGGCTCGAAGGAGACGAAAAATGAACAGACTGAAAAATTATCCGAACGCGCTTGCAATTCTCATCATCTCGCTTTCAGGGATTAGCAGTATTCACGGAAGCGATTGGACTGTTTCCGAGGAATCCGGCATAAAGGTATACACGAAACTCAATCCTCATCTCCTGCTCAACTTTCCTGGGGCGGTAACGGGCGACAGCCTGCCTATCCAGGTTCAGTTCTTTGACAGCCTCGATAACGTAGTTGCAGGCATTCCGTGCACATTGACTGTAGCCGGCGAAAAATACGGCAAGCTGACCGATTACCGGGGCGAGGTTATATTCTGGATATCGCGAAGCAAGGCCAAGGAAGGTACAGTGTTCAAGGCGTACGCAGACAAGCCTGTGAAGCCACGCTCGCCATTGACACTTGCGCCTTTTCCGAGTTATGCGCTTTCAAATAATTCATACGCCGGTTTCCAGACGTCCGAGGGTCTCCTGGAGGTTAAAGGCGGGGTCGTATCGGTTCTTTACCCAGAGGGTTACGAGCATACTGCCCAAAGGGTATTAACGCTTATGCGGAAGTGCGGCGAACGCATAACCGAGCTTACGGGTCTTAAGCCCACCCCTTTTACCGTAATGCTTTACGAAGATGGCGCATACGGCATTTGCATTGGCGGAATGAGCATGTCCTTGAAGACGGACAGCGCAAGCATGGACATTGCGCTGTGCAACGAATTCGCTCACGAGTGGACGCATGACATACTACACGAAAACATTAACATTGCAGAGGACAGCACAACCCGATGGATTGACGACGGGCTTGCCGAATACATGAAAGGCGAGTGCCTGAAGCTGAGACCGCGCCCCTCCGTTAAGCCGGCAAGCAACAGGATCAACCCTGTTAGCCAGGATGAGCTGGACGGATACGACGGCAAGGTATACGACCTCAGGGTATGGCTGAATCCGACATGGGATGATTTCACGGGCGGAGCGGGGATAGGCTGGACAGGGTACGGGCTTTCGCATTATTTCTGGAAGAAAATCGTTCAGAAAACCGGAAATCCCGAACTTATCAAGAATTTCATCGAGGCGTTAAAGAAGCGAAAAAAACATGACACCAAGACTGCAATCAGGATACTATCCCGGCTCACAAGGCTCGATATCAACAAGGAACTGGTTATCACCGGCGAGGAGTACAAGCGGTATCTTTTAGAACCCGCTTTAAGGAATAAGAACACCGTATTTGTCCCCCGGGGGATGGAGTTCATCAATCCCAAGGGACCTTTTTTGATGGGCGACACGACTCAGCAATGGACAATGCCCGTCAGAAACGTCTATTTAGACCCCTTCTTCCTTGACCGCTGCGAGGTTACGAACAAGCAATACTCTGAGTTCCTGAACGCTGTAGGCAATCAAAAGGAGGGAGGCTCCTACTGGCTGGACGAGTCGAGCTACCCGGACATCCTGCTTGAGGACGGCAAGTACATCGTCCGCAAGGGCAGGGAGAATTTTCCCGTAACCCAGGTAAGCTGGTACGGCGCAGCTGCCTACGCAAAGTGGGCGGGCAAGCGGCTACCAACAGAGGCGGAGTGGGAGTATGCGGCGTCGAATGGAGGTAAAACCCTTTACCCCTGGGGCGACGAGTGGCACAACGATTACTGC
>JAAYVC010000077.1 GCA_012517375.1 bacterium
CGCCACGTTGCCCTCACCCAACGCTCTTCGAGAGCGTAAACTTCATACCGGAGGGAGAGGGATGTGGCCCGATGAGGCCTCTCCATCCCCCTCCCTTCAATTCCCTCCCACCAGGGGAGGGAGAAACCGTTTCCTCCCCCTCGATGGGGGAGGGTAGGGTGGGGGTGTCTGTACCCCAAGAAGTCGCTTCGCGCCTTCTTGGGGACCCTCCTATCTTACCAGCACTACTTTATACCCCACAAGCCTGCTTCGTACGCTCGGGGTAACCCCCTATCTCACCAGTACTACTTTTGTCGACTTGAGATTAGAACCCTCAGCAACGACGAAGTACACCCCTGGATTCTGGCTGGGTCCCCAAACCAAGACCCCGGATTGGTTTGGGGTGGAAAGTTCGTCCACCTTGCGTCCCGTTGCGTCGTAGACGGAGGCCCGGAAACCGTTCGGGCAGTCAAAGTAGCGCAGGGTTATCGAGCTTCCTATAGGGTTGGATATCTCGAATTCATGGGAAGGAGGGGGTGTTGAAGGCGGTTCGGAGATACCGACGTAACCTAAAGAATCAGTTTTAAGGAGCAGACCGGAAAAGTAATACAAGCACGTATCGCAAAAAATGTATTTACAAGCACTTAAAATATAACCCCCATCAGAAGTTTGCCTGACTTGTGTAGCTACATCATAGCCTGTCCAGTCATACGTTCTTGCCCAAAGACTGTCACCGTTTGAATCGGTTTTTATGAGCCAGGCGGAAATGAGAATGTTCCCCGCCAGTCTTGTATCACCTACTATTATATATCCGCCATCAGAAGTATGTCTTAAGGATAGGGCTTCATCTTGATCTGATAGGGGACCATTACCAAAGGTCCGCGTCCATAAGGTTTCTCCTACTGGATTGGTTTTGACAAGCCAGACATCGTAATCGAATTTCCCAATCCCGTAATTTCTATGTGCGATAAACAAAAACCCTTTATCTTCTGTTTGCAGAATCGACGTTATGCCATATCCCCAAGTTTGAAAACCGTCAGCGTAACCATATGTTTTAGTCCAAATGGTGTCCCCGTTTTTGTCAAATTTGAGAAGCCAGATGTCTTGTTTATAGTGAGGAAAATCCTTTATCTTGAGGTCGGTACGTCCGCCGACAATACACCCGCCGTCACTTATAGGATAAAGCGAATAACCATTATTTATGGAGCTATCGCTGCGATCTAACGTTCTTTCCCAAAGGGTCTTTCCTTGTTGATTAACTTTGACCAGCCATAATTTATTTATATTCGAATCGGAGCATTCCCCGGTTGCTATATAATTCGAGTCGTTTGTTTCAGCAACTTGAAAAACGTAACCACCTTTGAAGAACCTTGACCATATTGTGTCGCCTTGAGCATCGATTTTCAAAAGCCATCTGCCATTAGTACTATCGCTGGACTGAACAAAGAAAGAAATTATGTATGCTTCATCCGAAGTTCTTTTGATCGAATGGGCTTCTACGTATTGGCTGCATGGGTATTGTTTTTCCCAAATCTTGTTGCCGAGTGTATCTGTTTTGATAATGCACAAGTTCACGGCGGTGTCCAGCTCGGTTGTTTGACTTATTAAAACATATCCCCCATCTTGAGAAATCTCGAAATCGGGAATTCCCCGAGTCTCATCGTATGCTTTTACCCAGCCCGCAAAGGCACAAAAAGGCGCCAATACAAGAAGGGTAAGAAACGGCGAATGCTCTACTCTCATTTCGCCTCCTCTCGGAATGGTTAAGCTCTAATTCCCCGGCGGGTTTACGTTCGCGTTGTAGAAGCTGCGGGTCTCAGACCATGCCGACCAGCCTTCAACGTAGGCGGCTGCGTGCCAGTAATAAAATCGCTGTCCCTCGAGCGGTCCGCCGAAACTGAAGTCTACCGAAAAGAAAGTTGAGGAGATAGTGTCGGCGCTTACGGCTGGGTTCATGAAGAAGCTGTCGGAGGCTATCTCGATGCGGTACAGGGCGGCGGATTCAACCGCGCTCCATGAGAAAGTTACCTGGGTGCCGGAAAGCGTATCGGCGTCACCGGGATAGGCAAGTGAGGGAACATCTGCGGATGAGCCGCACCCTATGAGGAGAACGGTGAGCAACATGGCAAAACCTGTAAAGATCGAGGAGGGCCGGGAGGGAAAAGGGGGCGAGGAGGGCGAGGAGGGCCTAAGCCTCAAGGCTTTCCTCCTCCAAGCGTAAACCAGCGGACGCTGGACTCGGGTCCCTCTACTCCATCAGCTATGGCGTACACGTGCCAATAGTAGGGGTACTCGGTCTGAAACAGGCTGTATTCGCTGTCGTCCAACTCGCAGGAAGTTCCGGCAAGCTCCCTGGATACTACTATTGTTGAAAATACGCCGTCCGTGCCTATCTCGAATCTGTAGCTGGTAGCTCCAGGCGATTGGTTCCACGAGAAGGGTATTCCCTTGTAGAGCACGGAGCCGTTATCTGGACTTATGAGCACTGGAGCATCAGGTCCCTGGTTGCATGCAGCAAACACAAGGGGCAGCAAAAAGGCCACAAAGGTTATTTTTTTCATTTTTCACCTCGCGATTATGATAATAGATTTTAAAACCCATTCAAGGATTGTCAAGGCTCTCCGAGAAGGGCCTTCTTGTTCTTCGCCCTCTCCAGGTTCCTCTGCACGTTTGTGAAGGTAGAATCTATGGCAAGAATCTGCTCCCATATCCTTATTGCGGTGTCGAAGTCGCCCAGAGCGTATGCGCTCGCTGCGCTTACGTTAAGCGAAGCAAGCTGCTCGCGTCCAAGCTTCTGCTCCTTCTGAATCCTTTCGAGATATCGGGCCGCGATGGTATTGGTCGGTTCGAGGGTAAGGATACTATTGAAGGTTTCGGCTGCAAGTTCGAACCTCCTCGAATCAAAGTATTCGAGCGCTTTTTCAAGCGAATCCGAAACCCTGCGGTGGATGAGGGAGGTCAGCTCTTCGCGCATGGTGTGAGCAACATTGTTTGTAGGGGCGATTGATAAAATCTTTTCCGTATAATTCAGCGCCTGCCTCAATGCATCGCGTTCGCGCGCGTTGTATGCAAGAAGCGTCAGACTGTCCACCTGATTGTCCCTTCTTTCGGAAGCAAGCTTAATGTACGGAGCTATCTCTTCTATGTAAGGATAGCTTGCGCTTATCTCCTGCCAGTAGTTCAAAGCCTTTGAAAAATCATCCTTTCTGAACGCTTCGACACCCGCCTCAAAGAATCTTACCGCCTCCTCGGGTATGTCGGTCATGGTTAAGATGGGAGTTTCATTGAGTTTCAGCATCATATCCGCTCTGCCTGAGAGAGCCATGGCGTTATCGGACGAAAGTGAAAGCACGTACTCGTACTCCCTCAGTGCATCGAGATAGCTGCCCTCCTCCCTGTAATTTCTTGCCGCCTCAAGATGAAGGTTAATCTGTCTCTGATGTTCTTTTTCCAAAGCTTCATTGTAACCCTTCTGGGCTTCCTCGTTGTCTGAATACCATACAAGAGCAAGGTCAAACTGGGCAAGCGCGTGGGAATAGTCCTTGTTTAATAAATCCCTCTTGCCAATCTCTACGAACGCCTGCGAGGTTTGAATCATCCTTGTTACGATGGGGTCCTCCCTCTGGGGGGGATGAAGCGTTAATTGAATGCCTATATGATGCGAAAAGCCTATTGACGGTCTGAGGGATGCCGAGTATGCAACCTCCAAATCCTTGACTTTCAGCGCCAAACCTGCGCCTGCGTGAGGATGAGCGCCGTACCCCCCGCCGATATCGAGCCTGAGCACTTTGAAGAATGTAGCTCCCGCGCCTAGAGAGAAATCGAATGCGCCTAGGGCGCTGTCCGGAGACCATGCAGAGCCCGCACTTATATCGCAAAGATTCTGAATCGCGCACGAAACGCCCGCCTGCACCCTTAAAGGCAACGCCGAAGTTTCCGTGTTCAATCTTACGCCCGGACCTATGTTGAGTACGGACAAACCGAACGTGAAGGGTTTCAATCTGTAGCTTCCACCTAACGAACCGCTTACTCCTCCTGCGGAATAGTTGTATATGTGCTCAAGGAATGCATTTACAGAGGCTCCGAGCGAAAGATTGCCGATGCTTCGGCCGTAACGCAATTCAAGTCCTGTATTGTACGCCGAGAATAACTCCGGTACTGAATCAGGACCAGCCCGGTGCTCTAAATCCCAGACATGAAATCCAGATACGCCGATTCCTAAAGTGCCCCATGTATATGGAAGTAGGGCGTCTATCCTTTCCTTTCTAGCGCCGGCGAACCATTCCGTATGCGTAGCGGAAACATAGGGATACGCAGTCTTTACAACGAGAGAGGGATTGGAAAGAAAAGCGCAGGCAAGAGAGGAAGCAGTAAGGGCTTCCTCGTAGACAGCGCATCCGGGGTATGAAGGTATCAAGAGTTCACGAACGCCGGTAGACGGGACTGCAAAGAGTGAAAGCAGGAAAAGCATCATCTTACTACAGCGAACGCCTTCCTGACTGCGGAACTGCGGCCGTCAACGTGCGAAACCTTTATTACATAGAAATAAATGCCGACAGGCCATTGAGAAACGTCCGTGAGGAAGACCGAACGGCTGCCTCTGATTGCATTCTCGATATCGATAGGACTCCATACAAGCTGGCCGTCTATCGTAAACACTCTCAGACTGGCTCTTACATCCTCGCCCGGTATAAAGTAGATGCCCATCTGGCCTGAAGCAGGATTAGGCGCGGCAAAAGTCCGTTCATCGGTCAAAAGCGGTATGCTATTAAGATTAAAAAATCTTGTTCCTTGTCCATAGACAAGAGTGTCTTCTTCACTGCGGCCCTGGGCTTCTATCTTAACCTGTCCTGCGGGAAAACCCTCAAGGGGTGCATTGAATAACATGTACTCCACAGGGCCCGGAGCAAAGTACCTTTGAAGGTGGTAAACGCTATCAGAACAAAGAAGGCTAATCCACAGATCCTTAAGCGGCTGGGTAGTAACTATCCTTAAATTAAGGGTATCGCCTACCTTTATCCTTAATGTGTCGTCATTAAGAATCTCGATTTCTATCAGGGGAGGAGGCGAGGACGTAACCTCGAGCGTACTGTAAAAGAAACCGCTCTTATTGCCTGAACCGTCAAAGGACTGGAATTTGAATTGATGCTGACCTAAGGCAAGAGGAAAACTGTCGAGTGAAAGGGTATCATAGCAGACTACGGTAAGTTTATACTTGAAATCGTCGCTTTTCATCGTATGTGTTGTCGTATCGTCATCTATCCAGTATGAACAGCCCAGTATCGGACTGCCGCCCTGCAGGGAATCGCTCGTCCGCACGCTCACCTGTATTTTTTTCTCGCCTTTTGTCGGGCTCGGATTGAATCTGGCATAATCTATCAAAGGTCCAAGCATATCGTCATCCTCGCCTGTAGTGAAATTCCATGAATACGTCGAGACGAGTTTGTTGCCTGCCCTGTCTGAAACGGTCGGGTTCACTTCGACCATCGTCAGCGAGGATCCGGGCAGCTTCTCAAGAAGGTTTAGTTTGAATACTGAAGGGTTGATTTGCTCAACGTAAAACTTGTACTCCTTTAAGGGATCGAAAGTTCGCACCACGTAGTGACTCGTATTTGTGGCCGATTTCTTGTCCGAGGAATCCGCCGCAAACATAGGTTCGCTGAAAGTGATGAGGATTGTAGGTCTGAGTGAAACGGAATCCTTTCCGTCGGGCGGATACACGCTTGTTACATGAGGCTGGGTGATGTCTATCTTGAAGCTGTCGTTCGGTATGGTGTCCGAGTTTCCCGCAGAATCGGCAGTTATAACCCTCCAGTAGTACCAGGATTCCTTGCTCTCGGGGAGTTTGTTAAGGGACTGGTGGAAAACGAGCGTGTCAGTGCCCGCAGGCGCGGGCAAGGTTGCAGAATCCAGAACGACCAGATAGTTAGATCGGTCGGATGTCTCGACATGGTAATTTCTTATTCTTGAGGTTGCATCGAGCCCCCTCTTCCAGGTATAACTGACAAAGGTATCATTGATGTAGGCACCTGAACTCGGACTTATCTGAGTAATCCCTAAAGGCTTGGTGAAATCGAGCTTCAGGGGGGAATACCTTGCCGGATGAGAGATATTTCCTACGGAATCTACTGACGAGAGCAGAAAATAACAGTATCTTCCCTCGCAGCCGGCCTTGAAGTAACCGATGGTATCGAAAGCGCTGATTATGCCGTCGGGCACGTCGCTGGTATCAAGACTCCACAAGGCGCTGTAGCCCTTTACGCCGCTTCCAAGGGGATCCTGAGCTTCCTTCCATGAGAACTTTACTGAATCGACATTGGACCAGTTTAAGGTGTCGTGCGGGGGGTAGAGCGTAAGGGATTGGGGAGGAAGAGGAGGCGTAATGTCTTCGTAGGCGTTTATTACAGCAGGGAGATTCAAAGATTGGAATGGTATGGAATCAAGAACTCCGGAACGCGGCCAGCGAACGAGGAGAAGAACACTATCAGGATCGGATATGGGGAAACACCGCTGAGGCGCATCCTGACCGGACTGGCCGGAACCTGCGGCAATCTCCCAGAATTCTTTGATGATGCCTTTATCGCAGAGTTCCAGCCTGGCTCCGGCCCCTATGGTATTTGAAAGGCCTGCCACCTTGTCGGCCCGACCCTTTACGTTGACGAACACCCTGTTCTGTCTGGATACAGTATTCCTGAAAAGCGCATTCCCCCCTGCTCCGACCACAACCGCATCCATTCCTCTCTCTTTGTCAAGGTCGGCCGTAGCGACCGAGACGGCGTACATGGTTCCATAGGAGACAGTGTCGTCTGCCGATGTTTCAAGCAACGGTCCGTGGTAGATGCGAGATTCATCGCCGTAATTGACAACAAGAAGGTCTACGCCAGGTTGGCCGTCGAAATCGCCTGCAGCGATAGCCATGCTTGGTTCGGATTCGACCCCTATGTTCGTCCTTGAAAAACCTGCCGAGGGCTGGATTAGCGAGTTGACGCTGGTCAAACTTGCAACGGCGAGGTCGAGATTCTTATCCGGTTCCCTGTCGAACCAGCATAAGCCTCCCGGCGTCGAAACCTGGACAGCCGCATCTCTTGTAAACAAGCCTGCTCCAGCATTATGATAGAAATATACGCTATCCGCGCCTGAAAGAGCAAAATCCGCAAATCCGTCGTTATTGTAGTCCGCAAAGGAAACGGCATACCCCTTAGGAAACTTACCAACGGCGAAAAATGACCCGCCATCGTTTATATAAAGCTTTGATGTATCGCCTGCTACAAATATGTCCAAGTCACCGTCAAGGTCAAAATCAACTAAAGCCGCGGCTCTTGATGTGTCGGCGTCGAAATACCCGCTCAACTCTTCGAAATTGATGTCATCGCCGGAGTTTAGAAGCAGAAAATCCTCGGTATCTGTACCCACAAAGAAATCGATATCCCCATCACCATCCAAATCACCTCCGAGAACGGTTCTTGCGACAACTTGTGTTGCAAGTTTTTTCGGTGCTTCAAAACTGCCGGTTCCTATGTTCCGGTAATAGACTATGCCTGAATCCGACGCAACGACAACATCGTAACTGCCGTTGCGATCTACGTCCGCACAGGCTGCGCCATAGCTCTTTTCATAACCGAAAGCCCCGACTGGGTCAAAAAACTGCCCCAACAGCGATAAAATGATTACGCCCTGCATAATGCAAAAGGATAACCGCATTCGCAGCCTTTGTCAACTCCTCTTGACATTAAAGCATAATCATCTATTATCTGAGTACAGACGGTGTTTTCACCTTAAACCTTTTGAACCAAGAGGTGTCAAAAAGGAAATGAGGAATGCAAGATTATGAGATCATCGAGCGAGTACAGAAAGGCGACGGAGAACTTTTCGAGTTGCTTGTCCGCAAATACGAGAAAAGGCTCTTTTTTCTTGCATGGAGAATGCTTCACAACAGGGTCGATGTCGAGGACGCAGTACAGGAGATATTCGTGAAGGCGTATAAAGGCTTAACCCGCTTCAGGGGCGATTCTCAGTTCTCGACATGGCTTTACAGAATCGCCACAAATCACATCCTTAACATTATCCGTAAGAAATCGAGCAATCGCCTGGTGGAACGGGATATCGAATCCGAATCATCGTCATCGACCCCGCGCTCCTCTTCGAGAAATACCCGGCTCAAAAAGGCGGTTGAGGCCGCCATACAATCTCTGCCGCCAAGACAGCAGGCTGTGTTTCATATGCGCTACGAGGAAGAACGCCCGCACGCGGAGATAGCGGAGATACTTGGCTTGTCCGAGGGCGCCGTAAAGGCGAGTTATCATCATGCCGTATTGAAACTTCGCGAGTCGCTCAAGGGGTTCGTCGATGAGCGTTAAGAAATTCAGGATAATGCTCGTGCGTTATCTGGACGCCGATCTTGATAAGGCAGAAAGACTCGAGGTTGAGGCGCATTTGAAAAGATGCAAGGAATGCCGGAAGGAACTCGAATGCCTCAAGTCTTCGCTGGCTCTTTCAAGGATACATGCTCCCGCTAGGTTCAGCAGGATTGAGTGGAACCCGCCCAGGATCAGGCATTTCTCTTTATGGCGATGGGCGCTGGTCCCGCTTGCTGCAGCGGCGGCTACGCTTCTCGTGCTAATTTTCGGCGGCGATGCAGGCAATAGGAGTTCAATCCCTGGAAACGAACGAGACTGGGTCGTTGTAGCCTCCGATACACTTACCCCGAGCGAGGGTTCAGAACTCGCAATGCTTCTTATGAACGAGGACTCGACCTTCCGCAATGATTTAATTGAATACGAATCGAGGACGCAAAGAAACATTTATTCCGATTTGGGTGAACTCGAGAAGGATGAGGAAGAGCAGTTAATATCTTTGCTTGCAGAACAATCAAAGAACATGGAAGGATCTTTATGAAAAGAATAGTTTTTCTTTTGGCGGTGTTTTTTTCCGCGAATCTATACGGTCAACCCATGATGGGGGGGATGCGCGATGGAAGAAAGGCAATGGAGATGATCTCCGCCATACGGATTGTGAAGATGCAGAAGGCGCTGAATCTCACTGACCAGCAGCTGGCGTCCATCATACCGAAGCTGAATGAACGCGACTCCCTGATGAGGAAGTATTTCGACGACCAGGCATCCGACCTTAAGCTGCTGCGCGACGAACTCGCGAAATCGAAGCCCGCGGAAGCAAAGCTCAAGGAGATAATCGAAAGAATGAAGTCCAGGGAGCAAAATCATGAAGCGCGGGTTCGTGAATTGAGAAACGAGATTCTCGCCGTTCTATCGACCGAACAGCAGGCAAGATTCATCATCTTCGAGGTGGAGTTCGAGCGCGAAATCAGAAGACTGATAGACCAGGTAAGAGGAAGGGATGACAGATAAAACAAAAAAACAGGAGAAATAGCATGAAAAAACCCGTTATCTTTTTATCCGTCGCAATCTTGATTGCGGCCGGATTCGTCGGCTGCGACCGGTTCAGAAACGATGAAGAGCTCATCAAGGACCTGCTTATAAGCTCGTACTTTTCAGGCGAAGGTTCAGACGGCATAACCGACGACGCAAGCGATAATCCCAACGGAGCGCCAGGCTGGTCGGTTTCTTTGTATCCGGACACGGTACCTTCAAAGTGGGTAAGAAAGCTCACCTACGCGACTCGAGTCGTGACAGTTAAAGTAGAAGGCGACTCTGCATGGGCTTCAATATCCAGAAGCATCACGGGCAGAATCTATATCGATACGATTCCGGGAAACAGCATTCTCGATACGATTTCGAGACCGATAGCAGACACCATGTACCGCGAGGTAACCCTCAAATGGAACGCGGCAAAGAACCGCTGGGTTATTGAAAATATCCAGCCAGCCAAGCTGTGGACCCCCGGCGCCAGCCATCCGGTGGAGATTGAGAAAATAGAGGTAAGCTCATCGCCGTCAGGCGAAACATTTGTGATGGACGACCCGACCAAGTTCATAAGCGTCGATGATCTGCCATGGCTCAGAAAGGATGATACCGTAACCGTAACGGTGACTGCAAAACAGCTTAACGCTGACGATACAGGATGGTGCTATCTGCATCACGGCCGCAACTTCAATAAGGCAAAAGCAGTACCGCCTAACCGCAAACCGTTCGAGAAGGAAAGCACATGGGTTCACAAAGGCACATGGAAGATTGGAGAGGATAATGTTCTGGCAAAGATTTCCGTACGCCATGCGGGAATCGATCTAATTTATGCGGGCACGCTCTCTTATGACCCTGCTGCGGAGTATTCCGCGTTCGCGTTCGGATTCCCCTACATAGTCTATGAGGAAGGCGAAACCCTTCCTGATGACGGCCAGGAAACTAACGAGTAGATTAGTTTGTCCGGGGCAGAACCTTTCAGAAAGGCGAGCGACGCTCGCCTTTCTGATTTAGGAGAGAATGGTAGATAATCTCGCCCTTTATTAACTGCTTGACGTAGCTGCGGGTTTCGTCGTAAGGAATGAGTTCTGCAAATAGGGCATCATCCTCAGGCAGATATCTTACCCAGCCTGCCACGGCGCCAGGTCCTGCATTGTACGCCGCAAGATATGCGACCTTGCGGCCGTCGAAGCTACCCTGCATTTTCTTCAGGAACTGTGCGCCTAGTCTGATGCTGACGTCTGCCTTGAGGAGGGAATCGACCGTCATTGTCGCATCCATGCCTCGGGCTGTTCCCAGAAGAAGCTGGCACAGGCCATAGGCATTTGCTGGCGAGCGCGCCTCGGGATTGAACCAGCTCTCCTGCCGGGTAAGGGATAGAAAGAGAGCGGTATCAACAGCCTCGTTTTCTATCTGTAATGCATAGCATACCGGATACTGAAGCCTGAGAACCTCCAGTGGTCTTGTTCTTACGCCCCTATTGCGCGCCTCCTTGAGAAGTATCTCGGCCCAGTCGATGGCATTGTTGTCAGAACCCAGCTCGGAGAATTTTTTAGCCCACGCATACACGCGAGGCAAAGGGGGGTCCTTTATGAGCTTGAGCATGGACGAAGCGTCGTTAAAAAAACCGGCTTCGGCAAGCATGAATGCCTGGCGCTCGAGTATTGAATCCTCGGCCGTCTTGAGAGTGAGCGTCGTATCGCCTATTTCTCTGAACCATGCCTGGAGTAGAGGGGCATCGGGCAGGCCTCCTCTTACGGACAGGGAATAGTAGGAGAAGGGGTCCTTGGCTTCGAGTCGCGAAAGAATCCAGTCTGCGGAATCAGGATGGATGCGTATTCGGAAAAACATCGCAGCATCAGCGTCAAGCGGGACCCCACCCTTAAGCGCGAGATACGCCATCACGGTATCGTGCTCAGCCAGCCACAGTACCAGGGCGCGCTGTCCGAGTTCCCCGTCTCCGAGGGCACTTGCGCCTTTTGCGGCAAGCTCCGCGGCTTGTCTATTGAGACCCTTGCGCTGCAGGATGGTTGCCTGACGTTCCCATGCCTCCTGCCGGTTAGCGCGGTTCGGGGAGTTTGCAGCCACATCCTCAAGAACGTTCATGGCCTCGGCGTCGCTTCCCTTCGCAGTAAAGACTTTTGCGAGCAGGAACTTTGCCTCGTCTGATTCAAGGTCCTTCAGAAGCGTAAGAGCCTCGTCATAGCGCTTGAGATTATAGAGAAGCTGACTGCGCTCCCAGCGGCATTCTTTTTTAGAATACCCCCTATTCTCGGCATCCTCGAAGAGGTAAAGCGCCCTCGAACCGTCTATCGCGGCGTAGGATTTTGCAAGAAGAAAGCTTTCCTCGGCATCCTGGGGCAGCAGGGATTTTGCCGCTTCAATCGCTCCCGGAGACCATGGAGCCACTCTCATGAGTTCTATCTGGGTTCTGCGCTTCTTCTTTTCATCACCGACCATATCGTAAAGCCTTATCAAAACCTCTAGACGCTCCGCTTCCCCAGAGAGAACCGCAATCGCTCCTGGAAGCTCGCTGTAGGCCTGCTTCTCGAAAAGAAGCTGGACAAGAAGCCTTTTTTGGGCAAGTGTGGGGCGCTTTAGCGTGCTGAGGAGAGTGATTGCCGAATCCTTTCTTTCAGTCTTTGCATATATTTCGGCCCTTCTGCCGCGCGCCACCTCGCCAAGGATTTTTTCGGCTTCAGAATACAGAACATCCGCGGTGTCATCCAAGCCCAGAAGCAAGGCGGACTCGGCCCTGAGCATGGGAGAAGCATCCTTAAGGGAAAGTATCTCCCTGAATCTTGAAGCCCTGAAGTAGCATAATCCCTTGTTCTTGAGGGAATCGTGCCAGACGGTGGAACGAAGAGCATCTGCATAAACGAATGCCGAATCCCATTCCCGCGATTCATAGAAAACCCTGTAGAGTTTCGCCCTTACCCGCATTCCTTGTTCGGATTCCTTATAGTGTTCAAGCGCCTCGCGGTAGTAAGGAAGCGCTTTCCAGTATTGTCCTAGCGCAAGAAGGCTGTCAGCTTTAATCTCTTCAACCCTCGGTGATGCTACGGACTTTTCCGTCCCTCTCGGAGCGCATCCCGCAAGCAGCAAGGAAAGAAGGAATGCCACCGATGAATCCTTCCAGAAACTCGGATAGTCGCACTTAAGCGATTTTTTTCTTGAGCGGTTTTTGGATTCGCAAAGAGGAGTTACTCTACTTGTCAAGACCGACTCCTGTTTTCACCCCACAACAAAGCTTCTCTTTCTTGTGGGGACCCGCATGGCAGAATTCACTATTCATCAATACCTGCTCCTATTTCTTTAGAAATTGGTTTCAATGTATCGAGTCCAGGATTAAACCAGCACTTGCCATTGCTGGCTTTCTTATTCTCCGGGTAGGCATCCTTGCCGCCTCCAGTATCCATGAACAATCCCAAACAAAGGCAGCGGTCTCTGATTCCGCCGCGTGAGCCTATGTTTGCAAGCCCCAGGGTGGTCGCAGCCGCCACGTTGTAAATATCGTCTCCCTTACCGTCCCAGAAGATGCCGAAACCGTTTGCGTTTCCTCCGCCCAGGGACAGATTCGGGGCATTATACGTATCGTCGCCGGATTCATCGTAAAGATAGCCCACTGAAAAATCGTGACCCGCACCCTGAGCCATATTCATCTCAGCCGTATACCCGTCATTACCCTCGACATCGTCAAGGATACCTACTGCGAAATGGGCTGCCGCGCCCTGCACGTACCAGACGCCTGAATACATATCGCTCCCCGCCTTGTCCGTGAGAATACCCACCCCGTACCAGTAGCCGCCGCCCTGGCTGAAAACGCCTGCATCATAGATGTCGTCGCCTCCTCCGTCTGCAAGCACTCCAACCCCGCCGGCAAGCGATTTTCCGTCGGTGAAGTCCGCTCTTTTGCCGAACCCGAAACCCTGAGCCATGTTGGCGTTATGGTCCGGCGTCTGGGGCGACGCAAAAGGCAGGGAGTCGTTGCGGGCTATGTAGAAATCGTTGCCGGCTAGGTCCAAGAGAAGACCGCATCCCTTCGTGAAACCATAGCCCTGGATGCCGCGGAAACCGCGATATGTATCGTCGCCCTCTATGTCCACAAGGACGCCTGCACCAAAGACGCCCGCTCCCTCGCAGTTTGCGAAGCCGTCGTAGTTGTCCTTGCCTTCAAGGTCGTATATGAGACCGAGCCCGAAAACGCCTGCGCCTATTCCTGGACCGTTTGAAAGGTAAAGGTCGTTCCCGTGCAGGTCGATGATGAAACCTGCACCCATTATTCCTGAAGCTATTGCCGGCTCAAAGGATTCGTTCATATATCCGTCGTCCCCGGAAAGGTCTATCACGACGCTTACGGGGTGCTCGAAATCTGGATTCGTTCCCGCTCTAGCATAGTGGTCGTTGCCCCCCTTTTCAATCAAAAGCAGATAATCTTCGTTTTGATACAAGTCGTCTCCATTGCCCGATATTCTGACCTTCCCGAAAGGCGTCGCGAACTCGAACTCAGGAAGCTCTGACTTGAGCGAATCGATAAAAGGCACAATAGAGTCGAGGACGAGCGCGAGATCCTCTAAACCGGCGTACATTATCGAATACTCCACCCTGCCTATACAATCTTCGACAAAGTAGGAGCCTTCCGCCGTCATCGCCGTATCATCTGTGACATATTGAAGCACCTTCTCCCGGAGTGATGCCTGCTCGTCTTTTGACAAGTGACGGAAGGCAAGATTGCGGCACTCGATTGACTGGGCAGATGCAAGCAGCAGAACGGCCAGGGCCTCGTCCAGTTCGGAAGGCATTTGAGGGAGCTCGTAATCGTAAATCACATTCTTTTTCCCTGCGACCTGGTTAAGGCGGTCGAGCGCGGATATTATTTTCGGATAATCCTCCTTAATTCCTTCTTTGAATCCAGATACAGGATGGGAGATCAAACCGCGTCTAACAGATTCGTCCGTGCGCATGGATGCGAAGAATACCCCCGTTGCGACGCTCGGTGTTCCCTCCAGCAACTGATGAATGAATAATTTGTTATATTCAGGTATTTCTAGGGGCCGATTCGCCAGAAGGTTGAACAACCTTAGGCTGTATGTACCGCCGCCGTAAAGATCCATCAACTCCCTGTCGAAGTTGACGTCCGAACGGTTAAGTCCTCCTTTTGCAAGGACTTCGTCCAGAGGGTCACGGGCTGCATTCAGAAACCCGGCTGAGATGATTGCGACAAAAACGATTCTTTTCACGCAAGCCTCCTTGTGGCGTATTTTAGGCGTTAGGGTATGTAAAGTCAAGCATAGTTGATTTTTACGTCTGATTGATTAGGATTACATCTTACTTGCAAAGGAGTCTTGATGCTCACAATTCAAAGGATTAAGGAAAAGAAGGCTGTTATAGGAGTGGTCGGAATGGGATACGTAGGTCTTCCGCTTGCCCTCACATTTGCGGAAGAGGGCTTTAAGGTCATAGGATACGATATTGATGAAGCGAAACCCCGGATGCTTAATTCAGGCAAAACCTATATTAAGCATATTCCTGCATCAAGGATAAAGAAGGCGGTTTCCGCCGGATTACTCGAGGCAACCGCTGATTTTACAAAAATACCGGAATCGGATGCCCTTTTAGTGGCTGTACCCACCCCCCTTGACGAGCATTTCCAGCCTGATCTCTCGTTTGTTACTGGCACCGCAGAACAAATCGGACCGCATCTTGTAAAGGGTCAGCTTGTAGTGCTTGAATCCTCATCATTTCCAGGAACAACGGAGGATATAATGCGGCCTATACTTGAGGAGCGTTCGGGTCTAAAGGCTCACAAGGATTTCTGGCTTTCTTACTCGCCTGAACGTGAGGACCCAAACAACCCATTGTACAACACAAAGAACATCCCGAAGGTTGTAGGCGCGAACTCGAAGAAAAGCTTAGAGCTTTCGGTCGCTTTATACGAGGCTGCGCTCGAAAAGGCAGTGCCAGTAACTAGCGCGGAAGCTGCCGAAGCCACGAAAATCTTCGAAAATGCCTTCAGAGGCGTTAATATAGGACTCGTTAACGAGATTAAGATCATTCTCGACGCAATGGGAATTGACGTGTGGGAGGTAATCAAGGCAGCGTCAACCAAACCCTTCGGATTCATGCCCTTCTACCCAGGTCCTGGTCTTGGTGGACACTGCATTCCTATAGACCCGTTTTATCTCACTTACAAGGCTCACGAGTTCGAGGTTCCCACGAGATTCATCGAGCTAGCAGGCGAAATAAACACGGCGATGCCGCGCTGGGTTGTCGGAAAGATTATGGAGGCGCTCAATGAACGCCGCAAGGCTTTAAAAGGCTCGAAGGTTTTAATTATAGGACTCGCATACAAGAAGAACGTCGATGATATGCGCGAGTCGCCGTCGCTCAGGCTCATCGAGATACTCACAGACAAAGGCGCAAAGGTCGATTATCACGATCCTTATATCCCTAAGATGCCGCCAACCCGCAAGTATAAATTCGATATGACAAGCGTTGCGCTTACGCCTAAGAACATTGCCCGCTACGACGTAGTGCTGATAGCGACCGATCACGACAACGTCAATTACGCCAAGGTTGTCAAATATGCCAAACTGATTGTTGACACGCGCAACGCAACATCAGCAATCAAGCAAGGCAAAGAAAAGATAGTAAAAGCTTAATTCCTCCTATTCCGTGGTGAGTCCGGGAAGGTGATTAAGCCATGCCGGGCTTGACAAAGCATTTACAATCACTATATATTTAGTAGGAGACATCACTGCTTACCGCTCATGAAATAACGATAACGGATCAAGTGTTAGGAATCTTCAAGCATGTAATCATTAAGATTGATGGCGGTTCCCAAGCACCTATAGCTGGTGGTATTACAGGTATGAGTGCTATGGGTATTATAGAGAAAAGAGTGACGGCAGGCAGCTATCGCTTGATGGATGTTGCGGTAGCGTCTGGGAGAAAGGGATTATACAACTACATAGAGCTTTACAATATTGAACCTGAAATCAAGCTCGGAAATTCTCTAAGCGATTATTTTGACTCCGACGTAGAGGACGGCGTTCTTACTTTCTTTTCAAGGTTCCTCGGATGCGGCGACATTCTCCATGTTGAATACTGGCAGGATTGGAAAACGAGAAAAGAACTGATTTCGGGAACTCCAGCGATTGCTTCAAGACTTGGATTCAAGCTCTTTGGCCTGGGATTCACATGGTTCAAGGACTGGTACATAGCCGAAGGAGGAAGGGAGGGTTCATTGAAGCTGACTGCCGAAAAACCGCTCGACGAAGAGATGGTCAGAAGGAATTTGGACACTGCAAAAAAGGAATTAGAGGATTATCTAAAAGAAGAAAGGCGAGAGGAAACCAAGGATAGAGCGGGAAAAGTTCTAGTCCGAATGGCAGAGCTTATGAGGGAACCATCTGTTTTATTGACACCTTGTCAATCTTGAGGTATTATTTACCAATGAAGCTTGATTTTGCTAAAGTTCACGGAGCCGGAAACGACTTTGTGGTCTTCAAACATCCCGAACAGCCGGACGAATTTTTTGCGCGCATTGCACCTTCGATATGCAACAGACGCAAAGGTGTAGGAGCGGATGGAATTCTGCTCGTTCGAAAGGAGCCGGGGTACGATTTCCGCATGGTATATTTCAATGCCGACGGTTCACGCGCCGAGTTCTGCGGAAACGGCGCTCGCTCCCTGGTTCTTTACGCATGGAAAGAAGGAATAGCGCCATCGGAGATGAAGTTCATATCGGATGCAGGCGTGCATCAAGGTCTTATTTCAGATGGAAACCCTTCTGTATCTCTTCCTAACCCTGCAGAGCTTAAACTGAATATATCCCTGCCGGATTTCTTCTTCCCTATGCATTTTGTGAACACCGGTGTCCCTCATGTAGTCGTTTTCGTTGACAACGTTAAAACATTTGACGTAATTGATATTGGAAGTCAAATTCGATATCATAAGTATTTCGCTCCCAAAGGAACCAACGTTAACTTCGTCCAGGTCTTCGAAGACGGTAAGGTTTCTGTCAGGACTTATGAGCGCGGGGTCGAGTCTGAAACGCTTGCATGCGGAACAGGAGCGGTCGCAGTGGCGGCAGTACTCGCCATAACTCGCGGATTCAAGCCTCCTGTGAAACTTGACTTCCCGGGCGGAGCGTTAAATGTTGATTTCAATGTGAGGGATAATGATATTTCAGACGTGATGCTTGGAGGCGAAACCGCTATCGTGTTCAAGGGTGAGATTGAAATAGTCTAGAAGTTGAGGAAGTTTGTGTCCAGAAGCAAGAAACCCGGAGAGAAGAAAACCATCAAGCAAAAACCAAAACATCCCAGGCCAATGAAGGGTATCAGGTGGTCGGAAAAGAAAGAGGAAAAGCCCGGTTTCAGAAAAAAGAAGAAAATCGCAAAGGATATGGATAAAGAAATTCTCTCTGATGAAAAGATTCCTTGATTACATAGATCACATACTTCGTTAAGAAAAGACTTAAAATATGCAAGGAGAACAACCTTGACGAGGGGGATTTCTGCCCTAGAATAAACGTAACCTTAAAAGTGAGTGGGTCTGCCTCAGGGCAAAGATACCCACTTAAAGCCCGGCGACAAGCCGGGCTTATTTTTACACCCTGTAAAATCGCGAGACGTTTTTGCAGGGAACCCAAAAAGAAACGAAGCATCTGTTTGGGGTAATTTATATGATTTTTCCAGGATTGAGAATACCGTTGGGGTCAAAAGTCTTCTTGAGACGTCCGTACAGAGCGAGTTCGGCTTCTGATGCAACTAGCGGCAGATATTTCTTTTTTACTATCCCGATGCCGTGCTCGCCGGAAAGGGTCCCGCCGAGAGATATTACGAGCCTGAAGAGATCTGAAAGAATCCGCTCCCTTTCCTTATCCCAGACATTATCCTCCAGTTTCCCTTTAAGGATATTTACGTGAACGTTTCCATCGCCTGCGTGCCCGAAAGCGACAATCTCAACGTTAGAATTGCGCCGAATATCATCGACGCCATCCAGAAGATTCTTTATGCAAGCAACGGGTACAACAACGTCTTCGCGTTCCATCTCAGGCGAAAGATGATGCAGCGCGTCGTGGAGCGAGCGTCGCGTCTTCCACAGACGCTGCTTCATATCCTTGCTTTCGGCGACAAAAACGTCAAGCGCTCCGTTTTCAACACAGAGCGTACCGATTCTTTCATAGTCGCGCTCGACCGCTTCCTTGTCAGAACCGTCAAGACCCACCATAAGATATGCTCCGGCTCCCTGAACGGGCAGTCTTGATTCGAGGTATGCTTCAACAACCTCGAGTGCGCGCCGCTCCATGAATTCCATCACGGCAGGAATTACGCCGGTTTTATGGATTAACCCGATAACGGTTGCCGCTTGTCCGTAGCTATCGAAAGGTATGAGAAGATCGGTTCTGTAAGCAGGGAGAGGCAGCAACCTTAACGTAATCTCGGTAACAACGCCCAGCGTGCCCTCGGATGCAATCATGATTCCGATAATGTTGTAGCCTGTAACGTTCTTGCGAAGCTTTCCTCCGACCCTTATTACTTCGCCTTCAGCGGTGACAAACTCGAGCCCGGTAACATAGTCTTTAGTGGTTCCGTACTTTATAGCTCTCGGACCTCCCGCACCTTCGATGACGTTGCCGCCTATAGAGCAGCTTTCAAGTGAGGCAGGGTCCGGAGGATAAAAAAGACCTTCCGCTTCCACCGCTTTGTGCAGCTCGCCCGTAATTACGCCCGGTTGAACAACAACAATCAGGTTGTCCTTATCTATCTCAAGTATTCGATTCATCCGTTCCAATGTAAGAACTACCCCGCCCTTGACTGCAAGCGCGCCTCCTGAAACACCAGTACCCGCTCCCCTCGGCGTCACGGGTATTTGGTTTTCGCTGCAATATTTAAGCAATGCTGAGACATCTGACGTGGATTCTGCAAAAAAGACCGCCTCGGGCGGAGCGTTGATATTGCTCGTTTCATCGTGGGAATATCTGGAGAGGGTTTCCGGTAATAGGGAAACCCTCTCATTGAATATGGACTTTAATTCTTCGATATGCCTCAAAGTCATGTCATCATTAGCTGTCTCTCTAGAGTATGGGTATTTACTCAGCCTCCTCTCTTGGTAGGCGGTATTACTCCATGCATCGAAGGGACACCGTACTTTTGATTGAACCTGGCGTGGTCGGAGAAGAACGTTTCTATTGTAGAATCCGAAGCGTTAAGCCTTGATATGTACTCGTTGGTCTTCGTCAAAGCCTCGCCAACATCCTTAAGCATCAATTCGTGATCAGCGCGTATCTTCGAAGCCTTCGAGGTATCGTGCGCGGCTTCCATAGAGATGTGCCTTGATTCGAGCGAGCTTGCATCATTCATCCAGGTTTTTGCTTCATTAAGGGTTTTTTCGTATTCTGCAAACCATGCTTTGTGTCTGGCTTGAGCGGCTTTATCCTCGGTCGAAAGGGGGAACTTTGCCAGCACTGAATCCTGCTCATCATGCACTTTTCTTGCATTCTCCTGCTTTTTTACGACATTTTCAAGATCCACAAGCGCTCTTTTCCACTCGCCTTTTGACAGCGAGTACTCGGCATCCAGCTTCTCGTCGAGGTTCTTAGTGCTGCAACCAGACACTAAGAGGCTGACTGTAAGCGCCGCAAAAACAGCGGTCAATCTTTTCATAATTCTCCTTAGGTTTGGATTATATGATGTATGCTAATCCTTTTTTAGCAAAAATCAAGTTTCAAATATCTTCCAGATGAAATTAACGGCAGCGCCAACGGCAATAACCGCTCCAAGCATAATTCCCGCAGATTTCAAGGCGTCCTTCCAGCCAAGCTCCCTGAAGAGTATTACAAGAGTTGCGATACATGGAAAAAACATGGACATTACTACGCTTCCGACAACTAGTTGCCTGGTTGTTAGAGCGAGCGGTACGAACATCCCTGCACCCATCTCTTTGCGTAGTATTCCCATAAGCAATGGCACAATTGCCTCTTTTGGAAGACCCCAAAGGAAGTTGACGACCGGAGACGTTGCATTCGCTATCCAGTCGAAGATATCAGTCTGATAGAGAAGATTAACAACAATCATGACTCCGAAGACAAGCGGCATCGCCTCTTTAAGGAACTCCCATATCCGCATCCATACCTTTGAAAAAAGCGATCTGAAGGAAGGAACGCGATAAGGAGGAATCTCAATCAGGAGCTCGGGCTGAAAACCCTTTGATGTCAAACGAAGCATGAAACCTATTACAATCCAGACGGCTACAAGTATTCCGTAAACAAGAAGCACCGGACCCGCTCCCCTCTCTCCCAAAAGGCCTATGAGCATCGCTTGAAGGGCCGCGCAGGGCACCGCTATGGAGATGAGGGTTGCGGTTATAAACCTCTGCCGTTTGCTCTCAAGTATCCTTGTTGCCATGATGCCCGGAACGTTGCAGCCCAAGCCAAGTAATGTTGGTATTATTGCATATCCATGAAGTCCAATACGGTGCATGAGGCTATCGAGAAAAACGGCAAGCCTGGGAAGGTAGCCAGTATCCTCAAGTAGCGAGAGGACAAGGTAAAAGCTCGTGATGTAGGGTAAAACCATACCGAGAGGTACAAAAAGCCCGGTAGTCAAGAGCCCGAACGATTGCTTAAAGTCAATTTGACCATTTACTAGATGTCCTATCAGAAGATTGTGGATGAATCCTTGATGACCAAGAGAGTTTGAAAGTTTAACCAAAAGCGGCCGAAGCGCTACATCAAAAAGAGGTTCTATGCCGAAAGGAACCGTAAACCAGGGCTTGCCGAGAATGCCTACGCTGCCCGATATCAGGAATTCTCCAAGCAATCTTATCAAAGAAAAGGAAATTGCAAGCGCTATAACGGCGAACAATGCTCCCCAGAAGGGATGAACAGATACGTCTTCCAGCCATTGCCCGAATGTATGATGATGGTGGTGAAGTGTCTGGACTTCGTCGACAATATGGCCGACTCTTGCCCAGACCGTCTGCTCAGATATATGCTTGTGGCCTTTTGCCGCCTCACCCGATTGATGGTGCGCCACGTGCGGGTGATGTCCCGGATGCCCTTTCTCGTTTTTATTTTTTTCATCCAGATCAAGAGCTAGCGCGGATAGTATCAATCTTTTGACCCCCTCCCCCGTTCTCGCGACAGTTGGTATTACAGGCGCTCCAAGCCTTCTGGCGAGTTCACCGACGTTTACTTCTATACCTTTGTGTCTTGCCTCGTCAGCCATATTAAGGGCGACAACCACGGGCTTACCTTGAGCTAAAAGCTCCAAAGTCAACGGAAGCTGCCGTTCGAGATGGGTAGCGTCGACTACGTTGATTATCCGCTTCGCATCATCAATTAGGTCTATTGCAACCCTTGCGGCATCATCCAAAGGCTCAAGAGAGTATATACCGGGCGCGTCCACGATTTCGTAGTTATCGTTCGCGAACCGCATCCTGCCCTCCGTATATCCGACTGTGGTGCCTGGGTAGTTAGATGTCACCGTTCTTACACCGGTAAGCCTGGAGAAGAGAACACTCTTGCCGACGTTCGGCTGCCCTACAAGAAGTATGTCGGCATGTTTTTTCTTTATTTTGCGGTTTTCATTAACCATTTCCGTTAACCTGAACGAATATCTTCTGAGCCATGCCATGTCCAATAGCTATCTGTGCACGGTTGATTAGAAGTATTACAGGTCCGCCCCAGCCGAGTCTTCCCAGCTTCTTGACTTTCTGTCCCTCATTAAGTCCCAATGCTTCAAGTCTTTTTCTTAAACCGTGTCCGCCAAGTATTTCAATAATAACTGCTTCTTCTCCAGGCGTCAATTCTATAAGATTGAGTTTATTCATTATCAACAGCTTCGGTGAGTTCCGCCGCGAATTTTTTTGAGGAGTTTCTTTTTCTTTCGATGAATTCAAGCAGGCTCTGCAGTTTCTTCAATGCACTTGAATCGAGATGGTGTTCAATGCCGCAAGCGGTTGATTCGGATTCTCCCTCGGGAAGGCCCAGAGTGGAGCTGAAGAAGCGGAACAGGACCTTGTGCCGCGTATATACAACCTCCGCCCTTGTTCGCCCTTCTCTTGTAAGCTCAATGTGTCCGTAAGACTCGTGGTTTACCAAGCCCAGCCTTGAAAGCTCCTTAATGGCAGCATTCACGCTCGGGCTCTTTACCTTGAGTCTTTCCGCAAGATGCTTTGTCCTTACGATTTTCTTATCCTTCTCGCATAGAAGAATGGATTCAAGGTAGTCTTCAAGACCTTCAGTTAAGACTGCAATGTTAGCCTCCATTAAAAATGTTAGACCACACTAAGTTTAATCTGGAAATCGAATTTGTCAAGCGGGCAAAAATATCCGATCCTTTAAAGCTTCAGTATTGTCGAAACGGATAATTGATGACGACCGACTTTGGGATGCAGGGGTTGATTCTGTGAATGTGAATCCCAAGAAGTTGCACAAGCAACTTCTTGGGATTCTCTGATGGAGACGAGCGGACTCGAACCGCCGACCCCCTGCTTGCAAAGCAGGTGCTCTCCCAGCTGAGCTACGTCCCCGTTACGAATTTACGTAACTTAGAACATCGTCGAACGATTTGGCCTCGGATTGTGCCATTTTTGTGCCAATCTTGTTGACGGCATCGAGCAAGTGTGACTGCGAAAGGTGAGAATACCGCATGGTCATCTGAATCGTCTTGTGACCAATGAGCACCTGAACGGTTCTTATGTTCACGTCTGCCATTACAAGATATGAGGCAAAGGTATGGCGTAGATCATGAAACCGGAAATCCTTTATGCCAACTCTTGTCAAAGCCGTATCGAAAGCCTTATGCCAGTTGCCGTAGATTGAACCATCTGTCTTGGAAAAAATGAATTCACCTTTTCTGTGAATATACAGATCGTCAAGAACGGGCAGGAGCGTATTGCTTATCGGGAGTATTCTCGACTCGTTGTTCTTGGTTTGGATTACCTTGATGATCATGCGTTCGAAATCAATCGCATCCCAGGTGAGTTTTTGCAGCTCACCCTTTCGCATCCCGGTCTCCAGAGCGGTAATGCTATAGACTTCAGCATTCCCTGGCATTCATCGAGAAGAAGTCTTCTTTCCTCGAGGGTCAGGTATCTGATTCGCCCGTGCGGTTCCTTGAATAATTTTACCTTGCTTGCCGGGTTCTTCTGGATGTAGCCCCAGTCGATAGCCCTGGAAAACATACGCTTGAGAAGCGCTATTTCACGATTCACCGACGCAGGTTTTACTTGCGATCTTCTCTGAGGCTTGTATTGTTCGATCATTATAGTGGTGATTCCATCGAGTGTCTTGTTTCCGAAGGATTTGACAATTGTTCCTAATCTTGTAGCTCGCGCGACGGTAGTTTTCAGGAATCATCTCCGCTTTAATGATTGAAAAGTATTCGACGACGTATTCACCAAAAGTTCTCGGTACTGTCGCAGCGATTTCATTAGTATCCTCTGCCTTGATGCGTTCGACAATCATTCCAAGTTTTAAAAGAGCATCCCGCTTGGTCCGACCAGCGGCCTTGCGGTATCTTTTCCCGTTGTATGAGAAGTCGACCCACCAGCGTTGGTTGCGCTGATAGACTCTCATAACTTACCTCGAATACTAGTCGGTTTGAGGATTCTGTCAACGTTACGTTCCAGGCTCTCACTGGAAAACGACCTGGAGCAATCAGAAGAAGAAAGCTCTCTACCATTCGCCAGATATCCTTCACCGCCGGACTCACAACACGCTCCAACTTCAGAGCCTTGATCCGCTTTAACAGAGTGCTGTCCCGATGGTCGGAGCGGATCGGCAGGTCTTACGGGGACTCCCCGACGCGTAATACCGGCTCCGCGATACCCCAGAGCCTGGCATGCGTCCACTATCGTGTAATCCGTGTCCTTACCGCCCACGACGTCCCTTCACCAGCTCCTCTGTTTTTTTAGTATCTCTATCTGAATAGCCTGCTTGCCGATAAGCTTCTGAAGTCGCTCTACCTCCGAACGGTGAGCCTTATCGTCAGAACTCCCGTTCTCAAGACCCATCCTCGCTCCCTCCAGGAACTTGTCGCGCCACCGGTAATATAGTGTCTGCGATATACCATGTTCCCGGCATATATCCTACACCGACTTCCTGCCGTTCAATCCTTCAAGTACCACCGCCAGCTTCTCCTCTGTCGTCCAGTTACTGCGCTTCATCTTCGCTTCTTCATTGACTGGTTATTCTATCTCTAAACTTACCTCATGTTCACTCTCAAAGGGGCG
>JAAYVC010000078.1 GCA_012517375.1 bacterium
CATAAGTTCGAGTTCCCTGGCATTAACGGTCATGCCCAGCTGTGATTGAGTTGCAAGAGAAGCGACAAACCTTGCATCCTCTTTAGCCCGGTTTGCCAGTTCACGTTTGTCGGCAGCGAGGGATTTATCGTGCGAGGCGTGGTATAACTTAAGCTCATCGACCATGACGCGGTAGAGTTCATTTTCCTTTTGAATAAGGGCCTTGAACTCTTTTTCGAAACCGGATTCTACAATCTCCCGAGGAAGCACATAATCATCCCTGAGGGTTATATAACGTTGCGATTTCTCCGTGAAGGAAGCGAGTCGAAACCCCTGAAGAAGCTCGACTGCTAGACGCGATATCCCGATTACATCGAAGTTGAAGCATGCATGCTCGGCAACCGAGTGATGACCCATCTCGAAGATTATTGTGCGGTTCGAGTTTCTTGCTTTCTCTACCTCCTCCCTCGATTGCCGGCGGAGTTCGTCCACCCTCTGGGGATAACGGCTTATCCGCGCATACGCGGCTGAAATTGTCTCCGGCGTGACCGGTAGATTGCTGTTGCCCTTTTTCAGCTCATCGATTATGGCGTTATCGAGATTGAAGCCGGCAAGGATTACTTCCATAAAGGGATGATACGGAGTACAAAAGCAAGGTCAAGCAAATCTTTTTTGACTGGCTGTATTATGACTTTATAGTCGATACGGATAGCGCGTTTTAATTCTATGTCAATCTAAAATTGAAGGATAACAGAACCCACACCCTTACAGGTTCGCCGTTCCTGGTAGGCTCTGTAAACTCCCACTCCCCTGCTGCGTCCCTTGCGGCACTGTCCAGGGATGAGTAGCCTGAGCTTTGTGAAATTTCGACCTTGTTAACTTTGCCGTCAGTACCTACAAGCGCTTTTATGATGACCGTGCCCTCCTCGCCTTGCAATCTAGCGTCAGGTGGATAATTCGGAAAAGGACTATATATCGCAACAAAACCTTCATCCAATTCCGAATAAGAAACTATCTCCGCAGGAGGTGTACACGATGATTGGGATATTGCCAAGAGAATTATTGAAATTTGTATAGTTATTTTATTCATAAAAGTCCTCCGTTGAATTGTAATTTTTTTTTTAGTTGTCAAGGTAGCCTATATTGATTCCTGCTCCTCTTCTCTCTCTAGCTCGACAATGGCTGATTGTATACGTTCAAGATCGTGCTCAAGCCTCTCTTTCAAAGCAATAAGGCGTTCAAGACGTTGACGTCTTTCCAGTTTGCGCTGAATAGTCAAGTTCTCGAAATTGATGCGGCAAACGGCATCGAAAATCTCCTCAAGTCTTGCCAAAGCCAGGGGATTAAGGGAGTAAGCAATGAAGTATGAATGGCGCTCGTCTGCAACAAGTTCGAATTTCTTGAGAACCTTAAGATGCTGGGATACAGCGCTCTGGCTTATGCCTAAACGGGAAGCTATATCCCCTACATCCAGAGGTCCGGATTTAAGCACCTCCAGGATGCTCATCCTGCTGTGAGTGCCCAGCGCGCGCATCACTCGCGCACGCTCTTCGATAGAGAGCCTTCTCATAAAACTATATTAGTGTTTACTAAAAGAATTATAGGACTGACGGAAAGCGTGTCAAGTTGCAGAAATGGCAATACGGCTTGACAAAAATTTTTCTATGCATATAATATTATATGCATATAAATAATCTTAAATCAGGACTACAGAATAAACTTGCAGAGACCGATGTAGCTGTGCTTGGCCTTCTGGCAGAAAAACCTTCGTACGGTTACGAGATCGAACAGCGCGTTTCATCACGGGGAATGCGAAACTGGACAAGAATGGAACAAAGCTCAATCTATAACAGCCTGCGCCGTCTTGAAAGAAAAGGATTAGTCCGTTCTGAACGAAAGGAAGTGGATGGTCGTCTTCGCCGCATCTACGTGCCGACAACTGAAGGTTCAAAAGCTCTAGCGCAGGAGGTCTACAATAATCTTTCGATTCCTGCAAAGGAACTAACAAATTTCGACTTGGGCTTATGCAACATATACGCAATCGGCAGGGAAAAAGCTATCGACGCTCTCATGCATTACAACCGCGCTTTGGAGGAAACGATAAGCTTTTTTGATTCTAATGCAAAGAAGATGCGCGCGTTCGGGATTCCTATCGCGGCTTGGCTTTTCGAACGTCCTTCGGCCGAGTGCCGGGCCAGAGTTCAGTGGATACGTGAGTTTATTGAGGAACTCAAGAAAGCGGAGTTCCCCAAAATCAACAACTAAGTAAGGAGATGCAATGATTGAAAAAAAGTTGAAACCTGAGAAAAGTCCGAAATGGCTGAGGGTCTCGGGCTGGGTGATTCTTGCAATAAACGCCCTGTGTATGATTAATGCAGCCTGGTTCTTTCTTGCCCTCGCAAGGTTTCCATTTATCGGCTGGATATTCTTTAACGCCTGTTTCGTATCCAGCTTGATATGGATTGTAGGATTTATCTTCAAATGGCGCTGGATGATGATGGCTTCGCTGCCGTTTCTTCTTTTTTTTGGCGGCGGAGGACTTTTCATCTTTCCATGGTCAGGAAACATGATTACTGCACAGGTGAGCCACATAGCAATGATGTTTGCGCTTACGTATGCAATTGTCGATGCTTTCGTAACCAGGGGATGGAAGTCGAAGCTGATAGGACTCGCGGGAGGAATTGCGGTTTTTGCAGGGTTCTTAATCGTCCAACAGGATTATGCAAAAAAACACCCCGAACTTTGGCTAAAGATGGGCATGCAGGCTCCGAACGCGGAATCTGGTGCGACCAGAAGATACAACAAGTGAGTACAAGATGACAAAAACACGAGGTCAGAAACCAGCAAAAGTTGACTGCAAGAAGCTATTAAAAGAGCTTTACATGCCGCCGATAAAGGAACCAACTATCGTAGATGTGCCTGAAATGAATTTTATAATGATTGATGGAATCATCAGGCCAGGTGAAAAAGTAGATGAATCCACGGATTTCATGGATGCGATGCAGACGTTATACGGTCTCGTATACACATTAAAATTCATGCTCAAGGGCAAATCGGGTATCCCTGATTCCATAATAATGCCTCTCGAGGGTCTGTGGTGGTTCGACAGCAAGAAGGGCGATGGCACCGATTTCGAGATGGGCCGCAGGGACATTCCCTGGTACTTCACTGCCATGATAATGCAGCCCGAGCATATTAAATATGAGCATTTTCTTGAGGCCAGGGATCAGCTCAAGACAAAGAAGGATCCTCCCGGGCTTTTAAAAGCCCGATTCGAAAGCTGGGAGGAGGGGCGCAGCGTCCAGATTATGCACTTAGGACCGTATTCCGAAGAGATGCCTGCAATCGAAAAGATGCATAAATACGCAATCGACAAGGGTTACAAACTGCACGGCAAACACCACGAGATTTACATGGGTGATCCGAGGCGAACCAAACCTGAGAGGTTAAAAACAATATTGAGGCATCCAATAGAATAACTTTCCAGACTAAGAGATAGACGAATTCTGAGATTAACGTAGGTGACGAAATGATAATGCATGATGGGTGTTGACTCTCACATCAATCAGATTATATTGTCGCATGCAAAACCAGCCGACGAATAGGGATTTCAAACCACTCATTGTTATTGCGTGGATAATGAGTGTTTCCGCAATACTTAGAGCTCAAGTATATCCCTCGAATGTGGTGGACGATGTCAGGTCATTTTCAATTACGCTAATTACTTATGACAGTCTGGATAATCCGATGTCGATAGGCTGCGGTTTCTTTATCGGAGGACAAGGAGATATAGTTACAAGTAGACACGTTATCAAGGAGGCGAGCCGGGTTGAGATTCTCACTTCTGATAGAAAACGCTGGACTGCCAGGCAGGTTGTGGCTGAGGACATAGAAGCAGACCTGATAAGATTATCCGTTGATATTCAAAGTGATAATATTCACCCCCTCCCCATAGCAGGCTTAATACCTGAAATCGGAGAAGCCGTTGTAGTGATTGGACCTCAAATCGACGAAGCAAAAACATCAAGAAAGGTTCTGGAAGGAACAATCTCCGCTTTGAGAGAAATAGGAGGGTTTGGAACCATTCTTGAGATTTCAACGCCAGTGTCTCCCGGATTCAGTGGAAGCCCGGTAGTGAATTCGAAAGGCGAGGTTGTGGGCGTCACGGCATTCCAGCTGACAGGTCAAGACACAACCAACTACGCCGTATCATCCGAACGAATTATGAAACTTGTATCCGACACCTCGATAGATATCCGTGTCTGGGAGTCTGAGCGCAGAAATAGAGAACCAAATTCAAACAACGAGTTGTATCTCAAAGGAATGAATTTTATACTGCAGGAAAACTGGGATGCCGCCCTTGCGTGTTTCGATTCGATCATCGAGGAGAGCCCCTTGCATATTCTTGCCTACCCCATGAAAGGATACTGCAATCTTAAACTTGAACGCTGGGATGAAGCCGTCAAGGCTTACTATCAGGCGCTCATGATTGATCCTACCGACGCGGCCTCCTACTACGATATGGCCCTGGCCTACGCAAAGTCTGAACAATGGGGTGAAGCGATGGCGTCATACAAACAGGCAATCCGGCTTGACAGTACAAATGCTGATTCATACTGCGGTCTTGGTATTGCCTACGTTAATCTTGATGAATGGAAAGAGGCGAGGGAGTGTTTCAGAAAGGCTTCGGCAATAAACCCCAATCTCGCATCCGCACACTACGGCGCAGGCTTAACTTCGTGGGTCTTAGATGATATGGATTCAGCATGGTTCGAGTATCATATGCTTGAACAACTCGATAAAAAAATGGCTGAGGATCTTTACTCAAAAATAAGCGAATAACAATCAAGTTACGGACATTGCTTTCTTTATAAGCTCGTCAATCTCGGATACAATCCTTCTTTTTACGTCGTAAGCCTCGAGTGCGAGAACCCTTTCTTTTTCATTTTTCCATTCCTGGCTTAAACGATGTATAAAATCAAGTTTAACCATGGGGTCTATTGCCTTTCCGTCCGGACCTGTCGTTATATCTGCATATATAAGCACTTTTGCCTCAATCGGCAGATCATCGGTTTGAGGAAGGGCATGCACCTTCACAAGCGAAGCCAAATCATCAAGCCCCCTCTCCTTAAGAATCTCTGCGCTAGCAGCTCCATGATCAAGGCCGTGAGGTTCTGTAAGTCCAATATCATGCAAAAGAGCGGCAAGAAAAACCCTCTCTGTATAAAACGAATGTCCTGCGGCTTCGAGTATTCTGCAAACGGCCTCGGCACGTTTTGCAACTCCTTCGGAATGTCTTTGTGTCTCTTCGTCCATTCCTATTCCTTTAAGAAGTTCGCGGGCTTTTTGTCTATTGATGTTCATGACGATTTCCTATTTTACAATATTGTGCGCGATATAATCGATTTGTCAAGAGCAATCCAGAAGCCTCGGAAGCACGGCCTCAGAGAACAACCTCGGGTCTTCAACAACAGGATTATGAACCGACCCTTCAACACTTATGCTTTCGAATTTCTCAAAGCAACAGCTGTAGCTTTTTTCAAACGCGGCCACCTGTCCAAAAGTTTCTCTAGGTATAGGAAACAATGTCCTGACAGGCAACTTGGGTCGGGAGTGAAGATTCGTTTCCCGAGCGTATAAATACAGCGCCTTAAGATAAGCAGACATGCAGTGCGTCGGAACTGCCGTAAGCCTGCGTTCAGTATAACCGGTACCCTTGCCTTCTTCTTCAAGGGGAAAAGCCTTCAGAAGCAATTTCCTGCCTATAGATGTTTTGAAAACCAGATTGAGCAGAATATCCTTTATTAGAGGATAAAGAAGAAGAAAAAAGTAATCCGGCATAAATGCATGCGGTTCATTGAGTATGAGGTTTTTAACCTTGTCAGGATGAGTGTAGGCATACTCAAGAGCGACATTAGCGCCAATGCAATTCCCCATAAGGTTTATTCTGTCTATACCCGATTTATTCCTGAATGTATCCACCCATCTGACCATATCAGAAATCCTGTAAGCGCTCCTGCGAGCTGAGACCGAACCAAAACCAGGCCATGCTAACTGGAAAACCTTGAAGTGTGGATTGAACCATTTCAGTATGCCGTCATACGTTCGCTCGTGGCCAGCCCAGCCATGCAGACAAAATAACGCTTCGCCCTTTCCAGTGACTTGGTAGCTTATCGACTCATCACCCACATCGATAGAGGGAAACCGCTCCAGCATCACCTAAGAATAGGGATGGTTAGGGCGCTGTCAACCTAAGCAGTTTAGCGATTTATGTTTAGATTTGACACATTCGAACGGAGTTTTATGAAATCTTTATAAGTCTATGCTCTTAATGAGAGAAAGAGGCGAATCTTATTTTTGCCTCTTCGATTATTGCTCGACCGTGTGATGAACCGATTCGCGAAGCGCCTGCCTCAAGCATCCGGATAGTCTGGTCCAGGCTTCTAATACCTCCCGAAGCTTTTACTCCAATCTTTCCCTGTACGGCTTCGTAAAGAAGCTTTACGTCTGATGAAGTCGCGCCGGGGGCTACGACGCCTGTTGATGTTTTAACGTAATCGGCCCCTGCGTCAGCCGTGATCCTGGCGGCAGTCTTCTTCTCATCATCATTCAACCAGCCAGTTTCTATGATTATTTTAAGTATCTTCTTTTCAGTCCTGCGCCTTGCACGTTCTATTTCACCAGCAACCCAGATAGTATCACCCGTACGAAACCTTCCTATGTTTATAACCATATCAAACTCCTCAGCACCCATCTCAAGTCCTTGCTCTATCTCGAAAAGTTTTGTTTTAGTCAGATTGGCGCCGTGAGGGTATCCTATGGCGATGCCAAGTCTTACAGGCGAACCTTTAATTATCTGCTGGGCGTCCGCAATCCATGAAGGATGAAGGAAAACTGATTTGAAATTGTAAAGTACAGCCTCTTCCAAGAAATGCTCCATATCTGATCTGGTAGCTTCAGGCCTTAGCATTGAAGCGTCTATGAACCCTGCCAGGTCTTCGGCAGATTTTGGCATGATCCTGGGATTCATTTGAATCTTATTCTTGAACCGTCTTTCGTATCTTCGAGCACCAAACCAGCTCCTTGAATCGCGTCACGGAGTTTATCAGCCCATTCGAATGATTTTGCCTTGCGGAGTTCGGTCCGGAATTCAAGAATAATACTGACAAGCTTATCAAGGTTTTCGCTTCCCCTCTCACGTCTTGGCTTAAAACCGAGTATATCAAGAGCCAAATTCAGTTTTGCCGATACTTCCTTAAGTTTGGAGATTTCGCCAGCAGCAAGGGCTTCATTACCCTGACGCACCAGTTCAAACATCAAAGCCGTCGCTTTTGGGGTATTGAAATCATCCGCAAGCGCCGATTCAAATTCAGGATATTCTAAAACAATATTATGCTCATCTAGCGATGATTCTACTCCTGTAAGAAAAGTGGATATTCGTTCCCAGGCTGACTTTGCCTCTTCCATGCCTTCGAACGAATACTCGGTTTGCGCACGATAGTGGACTCGCAGTATAAACATCCTCAACACATTGGGATCATACATTTCAAGAACATCGCGTGCTGTTATAACGTGCCCGGTAGATTTGCTCATCTTCTGTCCTGATAGATTAAGCATTTCCACGTGCATCCATGATTTTGCAAAAGGTTCGCCTGTAGCAGCCTCGAACTGTGCTATTTCGTTTTCGTGATGAGGAAAAACAAGGTCTTCTCCGCCCGCGTGCAAGTCGAATCCTGAACCGAGATAGTGGGTGGACATTGCAGAGCATTCGATGTGCCAGCCTGGTCTGCCACTCCCCCAGGGAGAAAACCAGTAAGGTTCACCTGGTTTTGCCGATTTCCATAAGGCAAAATCCAGGGGATCGCGCTTGTTTTCGCTTGGGTCTACCCTGGCACCTGATTCGAGATCGTCAATGTTTTTGCCTGACAGTAATCCGTACCTTGGATATGAGCGAACATCAAAATATACATCACCTGCCGATTCATATGCATGTTTTTTGTCAACGAGAAGGGAAACAAGTCTTATAATCTCTTCGATATGCTGGGTTGCCCTGGGCATGACCGTTGGAGGCTCCACATTTAGAGCAGATGTGACATAAACCAGCTCCTGAGTATTCCTCTCCGCCAGCATACGCCAGTCAATACCCTCGGCTCTGGACTTCTCAATGACTTTATCATCTATATCAGTAATGTTCTGAATGAGTTTGACTCCGAACCCTTTCCATCTAAGGAAGCGCCTTAGCGCATCCATGACTATGTAGCCGCGAAGATGTCCTACGTGTGGTCTTGCCTGAACGGTCATTCCGCAATGGTAAATCCGAACCGTATTATCCAGGGGTTCCAGCCGCTTCTTTTTATGACTCAAAGTATCATATATCTCTACGTTCATCATGGTTATTTTAAGGCAAAGGTACTGCTTGTCAATGAAAGGGCTTCTCCTTAAATTAGCTTGACGAGTTTTCCAATATCTGATATCTCACATTCAAAACTTACATATTAGCTGCTTCAGCATCTTTTTAAAAGACGCTGTTTGGATGCAAGCTGCGCCCTTATACTGCCTTTCGAGTAAAAAATCTTGCTAACTTCCCTCGTTTTCTCTTTCTCTCACGTACCGGATGAAGTCCTCGACGATATTACCCGACGAAATGGGTTTATTTTTCTCGAACTCATCAGCTACCTTCGCCCATTCCAGAAGCAGGGGCGTTATTTTAAGTCTTTCCTCAACTTGAACTTCTTCAAAGGGATTAAAAAAGAACCTGCCTTCTGGCCATGCCAGCGCTGTAAACACTGCTATCTTGCCCTTCTTTTTTCCGCAAGTGGCTTGAACCACTTCGCCGTTCGAAATAAGAATGATTGCTTCCTGGTTTTCGGACGTTACCGAAACGCTCCCAGTCTTCTGTCCGAGTTCCAGTATCTGCAGGATATCTATGAGATTCCTTCCTGCAAGACTTCCCTCAAGACTGCCGTCAGAAGAGGGTCCTAATTTAACGTTGTCCAGCCATCTTAACCTGGCATCCACTCTGGCAAGAAGTTTATCTACGTCAAAGGGCTTTGTTATATAATCATCCGCTCCTAACGACAGCCCTTCAATTTCATCCTCTCTTGCATCCTTTGCAGTCAAAAAGATGAATCTTACGCTCCCGAATCTGCCGTCCGCCCGGACGTTTCTGCAGAGTTCAAAACCGTCCATCTCAGGCATTGCCACATCGGCTATAATGAGGTGGGGATTGAAACTAGGCATTTGTCTGAGAGCGTCATTGCCGTTTACGGCCGTCTTTACTGCATAGCCTCTTTCGTTAAGCACCCTCTCAAGAATTGTTCTAAGCCTTGCTTCGTCATCCACTATTAAAACTCTTTTTGACATCTGGGCCTTAGTTTTATTGTTCATTTGAGCCTCTTGCAGGCAGATAAACATTAAACACTGTTCCTTCGCCGAAAACACTTTTCACATCCAGCCACCCGCCCTGAGCCTCGATGAACTGTTTTGTTATCGAAAGCCCAAGCCCGACACCCTCTATCTTAGAACCACCTACTCTGTAAAACGGAACAAAAATCTTTTCAAGCTCTTGAGGTTTGATGCCTATTCCAGTATCCTCTATTGAAACCCTTGTGAAATTTCTCTCAGAGCTGTCGACTTCAATCCTAATCCTCCCGGCGTCTTTATTGTACTTAATCGCATTGCTTATGATATTCAAGATTGCCTGTCTTGTTCTTGAAACGTCACCCCATGCAAAAGCCTCTCCTTTTGCTTCCAGGGCAATTGTTATGCCTCTTTCACTAGCCGTTTTCATAAACATATCTATGAGTCCTTTAATCATGCCTGTCACTTCAAAATTTACCGCATTCCACTCCATTCTGCCCTGCTCAAGTCTAGCGATATTCAAAAGATTTTCTATTAATTCGTTCAGATTATCAACCTCACTCAGTACGACGTCAAGTTGTTCATCTAATTCATCAGCGGGGATTTCCTTTTTGTTCTTTACATACCACGCATAGCTTTTAATAACCGATAGAGGCGTTCTGAATTCATGAGATAAGGCAGACATCATTCTCGATTTAGCAAGATTTTGCTCTCGCGCTTGTTCATACAACTGTGCATTCAGTATAGCCATTGCCGCTTGCTGAGCGTATATTGTCAGAAGCTGAAGATCATCTTCTTTGAACGCATTAAGCAAGGGTGATTCAATATCCAGTACGCCGACAAGCTTGCCTTCAGCGATCATCGGGACGGCAAGTTCAGAGCTAACCTCTAACACACCTTTTATGTACCTGGGGTCCATCATTGTGTCATTTATCAAAAGAGCTGAGCGACTCTTTGCTGCATATCCTATTATTCCTTCGCCTAAAGCTATTTCTTTGTGTCCTATCTCTTCCATAAAACGCTGAGATGCCGCCTTCAGCCGCAGTATTTGATCCTCGGGATCATACAGAACGATTACAGAATAAGCAGGAGCATATATATCTGAGAGTATATTGACTATCTCAAACAAAAGCTCATCCAAGGTCGCTCTGGACTGAAGTTTAAGCATTAACCTGTACATCCTGTTTCGCTGGGTTATTCTGTGTTCGAGGGTTTCAACCAAACGCATCCCCTCCAGTGCCAAACCTATTTGCCTTGAAATACAAGAAAGCGTCTTAACGATTTGTTCATCAAAACCCTTATCATTCTTGCTGAATATCTCAAGAACGCCGATTACATTCTCCTTTGCACGAAGAGGCAATGCAAGAACCGACCTTATTCCTATATTCAATAATTCTTTATCGTTGTACAAGTCATCTTGAATAAAAAAAATCATCGTTTCACCCGATTGGGCGCTGTAACCGGCAAGACCATCGCCGAACCGTCTCGGAATTAGTTTTTCTAGGGTCTTCGGAAGCGGCCCCATTGTCTGGTACACATCAAGCGTACCGGTTCTTTCGTTTGCCAACCGAAAGATACCGCCCTCCGCCCCAGAGTAGTCTATTACTTCTTTGAATACTCGGTCTACGACATCGGAAAAATCCTGGGCGCTAGTCAGAATACCAGTTAATTTGTCGCGAAACTCAAGCGCTTCAGACTGCCTTTTTAAAAGAAAACCTTCATCCAAGCTTTCAGATTGCGCTACCTGGCGCAAAGACATGGCTAGAAAGACCGGCTTATCTGAAAATGCGGGTGGAAGATCTCTGAAAGCGGCGTACCTTCCGGATAATCAAGCCCAAAACCTGCATCAAAACCTAATACACCTACGTAAGCAATTTCAAATCTTATCCCCAAACCTGTCCCCTTATTAAGTTCAGATAGATTGACCTGATCTAAGCTTTCCCAAGCGCTTCCCGCATCAAAAAAGCCTATGATTGCGATTTGTGGGGTTATCTTTACTTTTAATTCTGTGTTAAAAACAGCCATAGCCCTTCCTCCGATTAGAGCGCCGTTTACAACGGTCCCAAGCGAGTAATCGTCGTAGCCTCTAACAAATCCATCGTACGATGTCCCGCCTGGTCTGTAACGTTCGTAAATAGGTATGGTATCGGACGATCTTAATCCAGTGATATAACCGAGTCTCATCTTTTGCGTCAACACTATCCTCTTCTCCCACGCAACAGGAAAGTTGAATTGAATATCGAGATTTTCTTTAATGAATGAGATATCTCCGCCCAACGGACCACCGGCTAATTCTATGGATTGATTGAATAATGACCCGGAAGAAGGATTAGAGAAGTTGTCTCTTGAGTCACGCACAAGGTTGAAAGTAGTTGAGATGGTTGTTTTAGGGTACGATAAAGGGTCAAATCCAAGTATAGGATCGTTTGGAAAAGGCCTTTTTGAAACACTATCAATAAAAACCCTGTCTACGGCGAACGTTAAGCCCCCTCGGGTATAATCTAAAGGAAGAGGTCTTGATGCGGAGATAGAACCTCCGAGCGAGGTCTTTTTATAGGCAGTTTTAGCGGCATCATACAACTCCTTCTGCTCTGTCTTGTAATGCATCTCGCCGCCCAATGAAGTCGGAGTGTCGAATAACCAGGGTTCTGTAAGGCCCAGAGAAGCCTGAGTTGAAGATGTGCCTTTTTCAAGTTGAAGATATCCGTTTTGCCCGCCCCCGAATACATTTGGATGCGTTATCCCGACGTTTCCTAGAAGACCCTGTTCCTTGCCTGCATAGGTGACGCCAACGGAAAACTGGCCAGACGGTTTTTCTTGAACTACAAATACGAGATCGATTGTTCCTTGCTCACCCTCAACATCCTCAGGGTAAAAACGCACATCGCTGAAAAGCCCGCTGTACATTATGTTTCTTTGGCTTCTCTCCACTTTAGAGTATTTGAAGACGGAACCGGGCAAAAGGGTTATCTCCCGTCGAATCGCATTGTCCCGCACACTCTGATTACCTTTAATAATTATACGTCTGACTTTAGCTGGCTGACCCTCTACAATACTGAATGCTATATCGACGGTATCTCCTTTAAGAGTTTCTATAGGATCAACCGAAGCATATATGTATCCTTCCTCCCAGTATGCTCGTCTGATTCTATCCACTGAAAGCCTTGACATGGATAAGCTATAGGGTTTTGTTTTCTCAATGACTACAGCTTTCACCAAGGTCGATTCCGGAAGCGCTTCGCGGCCTTGGAATGAATACTCACCTGTATAATATCTTTTCCCTTCGTCTACATGTATTACAATATCCAGTTGTCCGTTAGTATCTATCGGCAACTCTGTTTCGGTTACTTTCGCATCTATCCAGCCTTTATCATGATAATAGGCCTCAATTGTTTCAATGTCTTTTTTGAATTTCTGGTCATCAAACCGTCCGGAACGAAGAATGAACCATTTAGGTCTGTTTTTCATAAGCCGTTCTAGCCGAATGGACTGTACAGAATTATTACCGGTAAAAGATATTGTAGATATGTGTACGCCTTTTCCCTCCTCTATCTCCAAACGTGCAATTGAGTAGCCCTGCTTATCCGATTCGATTATTTTCGTAGAAACCTTTGCGAGAAGGTAATTTTTCTTTTTGTATTGCTCTCTTACCTTGCGTTCCCAGTCAAATATCTGCCTTGCTGATAGCACTGCGTCTGAATCAGCAGCGATTTCTTTTAAAAGATTGTTGGTTTTGATTTTCCGATTCCCGACAATCTCAAGCCTCTCCAGCCTCGAAGGCTGTTCGACCTGTATGGTGACTTGAACGGTTGAATCAACAAGAGATGTATCTATAGCTACGTAGTCATAGTAGCCTGTCTGATACAGCTTGCGGATGGCTTCAGCGACCTGACTCTCGTCATAATTAACGCCTGCACTGAAACCTGAGATTGTGCCTATGAAATTTGCGTTTGCGCTTGAAGGCAATACTCGTACTTCGCCTATTGGAAGGGATAAAATAAAAAGGGATACGACAAGATTCATACAGCCGTTTCGAAGACTAACTTCTCGCCGGAGCGGTGGATATTTATTTCGCGTCCCTGTTCAAGCTTTTTCCTGAGTATCTCTTCGGAAAGAGGGTCTTCAAGCAATCGTCTAAGCGCTCTTTTTAAAGGTCTTGCACCGTATTTAACATCGAATCCCTGTTCAACAAGCAGCTCCCTGCTCGCATCATCCAATTTGAGTGTTAAACCTTTATCCTTAAGGCGTTCTTCAACTTCATATATAAGAATATCAACAATCTTGAGCATCGCCAGTCTATCAAGAGAGTGGAAAACAACAATCTCGTCTACTCTATTAAGAAACTCAGGTCTGAAAACCTTTTTTACTTCTTCCAGCAATCTCTCTCGCATCCTTTCATAGTTTTCTTCGATTGTCTCACGCGAAAAACCCATGGGTCCTGAGTTCTGGATGTCTGAAGTCCCTATGTTGGATGTCATTATTATCACTGTATTTTTGAAGTCAACCTTCCGGCCTAGCGAGTCGGTTACCTGACCGTCTTCCATTATTTGAAGAAGCACGTTAAACACGTCAGGGTGCGCTTTCTCTATTTCGTCGAAAAGAACGACTGCGTAAGGCCTTCTCCGAACGCGTTCGGTAAGCTGTCCGCCCTCGTCGTATCCGACGTATCCTGGAGGCGCGCCTATCAGACGGGACACATTGAACTTCTCCATGTATTCGGACATGTCTATTCGAACAAGCGCGTTCTCGTCGCTGAAGAGAAATCTCGCGAGCGTTCGTGCAAGCTCAGTCTTCCCTACGCCGGTAGGTCCTAGGAAAATAAAGGAACCTATAGGTCTGCGCGGATCCTTTACACCTGCACGCGAACGTCTTATTGCCCTTGCAACCGCTGCGAGCGCCTGATCCTGACCCACGATGCGCTTGCCTATCTCATCTTCCATCTTCAACAGTCTGTTGGTCTCTTCTTCTTCAAGCTTTGAAAGAGGAATCGATGTCCAGTTTGAAACGACGTAGGCAACCTCTTCAGGCGTAACCAGGGGATACTCCCCTTTGCTTTCAAGTTCATCCTGTTTCTCCCGCAGCGATTCCTTAAGCTGCTCTAATTCATCACGAAGATGAGCGGCTTCTTCGAAACGCTGCTCGGCAACCGACTTTTCCTTACGCTGCGTGAGTTCGGCTATCTTTTCTTCGATTTCGGCTATCTCGGGGGAAAGTACAGGGTGCAGCAATTTTACTCTTGCCCCGGCTTCATCAATAACGTCAATGGCCTTATCAGGAAGCTGTCTGTCGGAAATATATCTATCAGAAAAATGAACAGCTGCCCTGAGGGCATCCTCAGTATATCTTACACGATGATGCTCTTCGTACTTTTCTTTAAGTCCATGCAGGATTTTAACAGTATCAGCAACCGATGGAGATTCTACCGTAACGGGTTGAAAACGTCTTTCCAGAGCGGTATGTTTTTCTATGTATTTTCGATATTCTTCAAGTGTAGTTGCCCCCACGCACTGGAGTTCTCCTCTGGCAAGCGCCGGTTTGAGAATATTGGATGCATCTATGGCTCCCTCTGCTGCACCGGCTCCTACTATTGTATGCAATTCGTCCACAAAGAGGACAACATCATCCACTGAGGCTATTTCCTTGAGAATTCCTTTGAGACGCTCTTCGAATTGCCCCCTGTATTTCGTACCTGCGACGATGGATGCCATATCAAGCGCAAGAATTCTTGAACGCCGAAGGGCTAAAGGAACCTCTCCAGAGACTATCTTCTGGGCAAGGCCTTCTACGATTGCCGTCTTGCCTACTCCAGCCTCACCGATTAATACTGGATTGTTTTTCTTTCTCCTCGAGAGTATCTGAATTACCCTTTCTATCTCCTTTTCACGCCCGATTATAGGGTCCAGCTTTCCATCCTTTGCAAGCTGGGTAAGATCTCTGGAAAAATGATCAAGAAGCGGCGTCTTGGATTTCTTTTTGCGCTCCTTCCCGACATCTACACCCATCATGCGGCCAATTTCGTCTTTTACTGTCTCAAGATCTAACCCCATTCCACCCATAACCTGAGCAGCAGTGCTCGATTCTGACCGTAAGATTCCCAATAGTACGTGTTCCGTTCCAACGTAGTTATGATTCATGGCTCGTGATTCTTCGATAGCGTAATTTATAACGGCTCTTGCTTCTTCATCGAACGGGATTTCGTTGAAGGGAATTGTGACATTACCTTCTTCTAGCGAAGCAAGCAGGTTCTCCCTGATTTCATCCAGGTTGACGGCAAGGTTTGTAAGAACTGTCGCTGCTGCACTCTCCTTCTCCTCTATTAATGCCAACAAGATATGTTCAGGCCCGACGTGGTCGTGCCTGAGTCTTATCGCTTCGCGTCTGGCGTTATTAAAAATACGCCTTACGCGCTGAGTGAACTGTTCATACATACAAAAACCTCACACTCTATATTTCTTAAGACGTAAGAGACTAATACAAGGTTTCTAAAGCGACTCAATAGAAGTCACTTCCAGTTCAGAAATCGATGGTTTAAAGCCAATTTTACGGCGGTATTCTTTACGTTTCTTGAACTTAAAAACGATGACCTTTTTCCCGCGTTTGTGTTCAAGAACACGAGCCCTAATCTTAGCCTTGGGAGAAAAATGCACTTTCTCTTCGTCCTTAAGAAGTTTCACGTTTGAAAATTCCAACTCAGCGCCCGTATCCTCCGAGATATTAGGTACTCTTATCCTGTCTCCAGGTTTCACTTTATAATCGAATCCTGCGATATTAACTACTGCGTACATTATCTTCCTCCGGTATTGCCAGAATCTTGGGGTAGAACCACTCCCGGTTGATTCTGCGTCTCATTGACCTGGCCTTGAGTTTGAGTCTGAGCAGGTCTCTCTATTAGAGGCTTTTGCCTTAAACCGGAAGCAGGCAGCATAAGTAACGCAAATGTCGTTACCATGAAAGCGGCGCCAAGAATTGCGGTAATTCGGGTAATGAAAGGCGCCACGCCAGATGATCCAAATATCTGCTCGGCTCCACCCATTCCGCCGCCGCCGCCAAATACACCAGCCATACCTCCTTTTGTCCTCTGTTGGATAAGCACAACTATAACTAACAACGTACTTACCAAAAAATGCAGAGCAAGAACTGCTATAAAAAGACCTTGCATAACTAGGCTATCCTCCTTTCAATAGCACGTGTGACAATTTCTGTAAAGGAATCAATGGATAGGGAGGCTCCTCCTATCAACGCTCCATCGACTTCTTCACACGATACAAGCTCGGTAATGTTTTCGGGTTTAACGCTTCCGCCGTAAATGACCCGAATATTATCAGCGTCTTTGCCGAACCTGTTGAGTATTTTTTTTCTTATGAAGCGATGTGATGCTTCAATATCTTTAATTTCCGCCCGTTTCCCTGTACCTATCGCCCATACAGGCTCATAAGCCACTATTATAGATAACTTCTGTACTCCACTAAGAGCTATCTCCATCTGTTTCGCTAAAACTTCTTCCGTTTTTCCCTCTTCTCGCTCTTCTTCTTTCTCTCCCACGCACAGAATGCCCGTTAATCCGCTTGCCGTCACTTTCACGAGTCGTTTACCGATCATCTCATCCGATTCTTTAAATATCACCCTTCGCTCGGAATGCCCAACTATCACGTACTCGCATCCCAATTCTGCGAGGGACTTGACTGATATCTCTCCCGTATAAGCGCCTTCATCATCCCAGTGAGCGTTCTGAGCACAAAGGGCTATATTTGTGTTCGCTATTGCTTCTCCAACTCCAGCAAGCGACGTCGCAGGAGGAGATACTACAATATCGGCATCTTTAATACTTCCAAGACGTTCCACTAATCCGAGTGCAAGAGATCGCGCAGAAGATGGAGTAGTATACATCTTCCAGTTGCCGATGAGTGCAAGTCGCCTCATCTATGAATTATATAGTTGTGAAAGCCAGTGTCAAGCTGTAACATTCAGAGGAGAACCTTACAGTTCTCCTCTGATAAAATACTCGTCTAAACTAATGATGATTAGAATTTTACTTGCAGCTGGGCAATGATCTGATCGTTATTTACCGCATTCGCCTCTTCGTTGATCATCCTGTAGCACAAGGCAAGCTTGAGTTTGTTGTCGGAAAGGAAGTGGAGATTTATACCACCCGTTATTGTATTCTCAGCGTCATCTGCAACTGAAGTGTTCGGATCGACGGCTTCATACCGCACTGCCGGCTGGATGCCGTAGAAGAAGGGACAGCCTAGCTTAAAGAGCCATCCGGCTTCTGCGTAGTAGGTAATCCTTGATGAGGTGTCGTTGATTGTTCCACCAATGAACTCGCCAGCAAGCCATAACGACCATGGAGTCAAGGCGAGCTCAGCACCGTAGCGGTCGTATGGATCGGTAAGGATATTATCGGGACCTAGATTGCCGACCATGTAAGATCCACCCAGATGTAAGAAGCTCCACGGATCGACTGCAAGCCTTGCAGCAAAATCCTTGTTACTTGGAGCCAGAATATTACTGCCATTGAACACTCCGGCTTGCAAAGATAAGAAAGCTAGCTTTCCTGTCAGAGCCAGTCCTATGTTGCGATCGATAAGCGGGAATTTTCCTGAGCCAGATGCATATGTCCTTTCAGGGAAAAGAATGGTTGAAGATGATGCAAGCTTCTCCATACCTATGGGAACTGCAAATAGACCTGCCCTAAGACTTATATACTCGATTGGAGTGATATCTGCATAAGCGTCAAACAAAGATACTGCATTACCGGTAAGATTCAATACAACCTTATACGAAAGCCAGCTGCAAAAACCGCCACTTGCACCAATATAGGCTCTTCGAATTCTGAACGAATTTTCAAGTGGAGGAGCTGTATCAATTGTAGCCTCCCAACGGGGCTGAATGTAACCTGAGAATACAATCGGTTTTACCTGTTCCTTGCACTCTTGCTCTTTGCCTTCCGGACACGGAGCTTTCTGAGCATAGACGCTCGAAACGGATACGAATCCTAGACCGAGCAATAAAACAGTCATATTTAGTTTCATGCAATCCTCCTTTGGAATGTTTGAACGGCAGTTTACCCGAGGCTTTCTTAATGTCAACCTGATTATTATGTGAGCTGTGTTCACGGTATTCTGCTTGACATGGAAAACATCAGGTGTAATCTATAAACGATGGTTATGAAAATAGGACTACTCGGAGCTGGCAATGTAGGATTAAGTCTTGGTTTCGCCATGAAAAAGAAAGGATTATCCTTGGCTGGTGTCAACGATATTGATCCCCGCAAAATGCAGGAAGCTTCAGCCATTCTCGAATGCCCCAAGTTAGCCACGGAAGATCTCATGGATAATTCTGAAATCCTGATGTTTGCAATTCCAGATGATTCGATAGAAAAAATGTATTCTGAACTCAAATCCAAAATACCTGAAAAGACTTTGTTAGCTCACTTCTCGGCCTCGCTATCCTCTGAAGTATTTGATTCAGCCGAGTTCAGGCTTTCAGCTCATCCAGCCCAGGTTTTTCCATATCCAAGGTTAGAGGATGATGTCTTTAAGGATGTTTCCTTCGCACTTGAGGGAAATCCTAAAGCCGTGGC
>JAAYVC010000079.1 GCA_012517375.1 bacterium
AACCTGCGTAGGATGTGTCTCACCGTATCCTCCGACAGGTGGATGTTATAGTCTCTCCTCAGTATCCAGGCTAGTCGCCTCCGACCGTAACCTGTTTCTTTACGAAGCTTGGATACAAGACGCTCTACCATGGAAGCCGTCTTGCGAGGCAAGATGTGAGGTTTGCGGGAGCTGTCGTGAAGTCCTTTATACCCCTCATCCTCGTAACGTCTAAGCCGCTTGCGTACCGCCTGGCGGGAGGTCCCCAACTCCCTGGATACCCCCTTACTGTTTGCAGGAGGTCTATATTCTCTAACGTTTTATAAGCAAGCTGCGTAAGAGGCCCTCTCCTTCTTCAACTGTTTTTTTCTAAGTCTACTGGAGATTCCCGCTTTCTCTAATACCCTCTCTAAACCCTGGTAACTATCTCCTGGCGCACGACCTTTTTTCGCTTGACAATTCGATATTCCTGAAGATTATACAGCTAAAACCATAGGAGGTTTTATGGAACATAAAATAGAATACGGACCTAGCTTTTCGCTTCTTTCCATCAAATTAGGTCAGGGCGATAAAGTGACGGCCGAATCTGGAGCCATGGTTTCTATGGACGGTACTGTAAACATAGAAACAAAGATGCAGGGCGGCCTCGGCGCAGCTCTCAAAAGATCTTTTTTAGGTGGCGAAAGCTTCTTCATGAATCACTTCACAGGGCAAGGTGAAGTAACCTTTGCAGCAAACACACCCGGGGATATATCTCACGTCAAGATGACAGGCAACACGCTGCTCGTCCAGTCTGGTTCTTTCATTTGTTCTTCTGGCGATGTCAACGTTGACACAAAGTTCGGCGGCGCCAAGAGCTTCTTTTCCGGAGAGGGACTTTTCCTCTTGAAGATCTCCGGGACGGGCGATCTTTTTATCGGTTCATACGGAGCAATAACCATGCGCGAGCTTGCTGCCGGTCAGATTCTCAAGGTAGATACCGGTCACATGGTGGCATTCGATGAAAGCGTTAAGTACGAAGTGAAAGCGGTCGGCGGCTTAAAGAGCACCTTGCTTTCTGGTGAAGGGCTTGTTGCGAGCTTTACTGGCCCCGGCAGGGTCTGGATTCAGACGCGTTCACTCGATGCTTTCATTGCCTTAATAGAACCTAAGATCACTAAGAAGTAAGAGCAATTAATAAAAAGCGAGGAGATTGCTCCTCGCTTTTTTATTTGGACTACTTTTTACCTTTTCGGGCAGTTTTCTTCTTATTCTCCCTCTTGCTCTTTGCAGGTCTTATTGACGGTGCAGGAATCGCCTCGGACGGAAGTTGTGCAAGAAACTCCCACACGCGCTGTTTGAGAACGGTGTGATTCTTGACGCTTGTATCGTATCCTCCAACAGCGATAAGATGGGCTCCAAAGTGAGCGAGAACGCGCTTGAGCCATTCCGCCGCATCTCTAGGCGGTGTAGTAGTATACGAAAAGAACGCCGCAATTCTTTTATCGCCGACCTTCGTATCTGCAAGAAAAGTCTTAACAGGTGTTGCAGGTTTCCCTACCCATATTGGAGCGACAAGAACCATCAAATCCCAGTCCTGCGGATTAAGGAGCATCGACTTGATTTTTGGCCTCCTGCTGAACAATGCTGAAAAGGTAGACTCAAAAACGCCTTTTTGCCTTTTAACTTCGATATTATGAACAGGTGCGCCAAGCTGGCGTGCAATGAGCTTGGCCGCTACACGTGAATTGCCATATCTCGAATAGTAAACTACAACGGTTTTCATCGTCGCCTCCAATGAGATTCTATCCGGTTGAAGAAGAAAATCAAGGGGATTGTAAAGGCTCGCATCTGTAGCAGTGTGAATGAATATTAAATAGAAGAGGAGGGGTTACCCCTCCTCTAAATAATTTACTAGTCAGTATTAGTAACCTGTGCCTGTCATGATTCCTTTAGCAGTTTTATCATATGAAGCCCATTTCCCTTCACATGTACCGTCGGTTAGATTGAACTCCATTGTGAACCAGCCGCATGCTTGATACCATCCGTCATGCGAGCGACTCCATTCGCCTTCGCAGTGACCGTACGTATCTCCACCATCTACAGACGTATAGTAGCTTATTATTGAACCTGTAAAGGTTCTGTATAAGACTCCTCCACCTTGATACTTAGGATTGTTTTCTTCCCAGTTTCCGTTGAAGGAACCATCGATCAGACTACCATACCATTCATTCCATGGGTAAACTACGTTACCATCAGGTTCGGTCCACGGAACGTAACTGCCCGTGCCTGACCAGTAGCCTGCGAAAGCAGGCGTTGCTCCTAAGAATGCAACCACAACGATTGCGGCTAAGGCTATTTTTCGCATTTTTCCTCCTTTTGAGGTTTTTGTGTTTGAGGGCATACTATTAGTCCTCGTTTATTCTGTCTTTAAAGTCATCTGCTATATTTGCAGTCAGGGTTCTTTACGGCTTCAAGTTCCTGATTCGGTGCTCCACATGCGGCCAGAGGTTTCGTCGCTGGCATACCATAAGCCCTTGCAGTTTCCTTTGGTTATGTTGAACTTCATCTCGAACGGTACGCAAATCCGGAGATTGCCGACCTCAGAAAACCATCCTGCCTTTCATGCTTCCAACATCAGGGCTGTAGTCAGTTTGCCACTTGCCGAAGCAATAGGGTGTTTCGACAGGAAAGTGAACGAAGTATGTCTCGAACTTGCCCATATCATATTCCTTTATTTCATCGGGCGATACGATAAACCATGTCCATGAACCTTCGCAATAGGCTTCCTCTTCGCTTATCCAGAGAATCGTGCCCTTGAATTTGCCGTAGTTGCCTTGTTTATCGTGCCACTTACCTTCAAATATAGGCATCTCCTGGTCAGGGGATGTATAGATGACTCCTTCCCAGCTTTGCCAGGCATATATGGGTATATCAGCAGAACCATCGGGAGGGGAACATACGCCATCGCCTGTTCCTTTCCAGTTTCCTTCGAGTTGGGCGAATGCAGGCACAACGCCTATCACTAGGATTCCCGTAAGAACGGTTAGCAGTATTTTTTTCATCATCTTCTTCTTTTTTTATTCAAGGGGCGGATTATCCGCCCCTCAACTTATCCAAGGGTTTTAATCGGGCGAGACCTTCCAGCCTTTCATGGTTCCGGGTGAGAGCGAAATCCATATGCTAGTCCATTTTCCTTCGCACCAGAAATCGCCGCCCATGAAGTGGAACTTCATCTCGAAATCGCCGCCGTACACGGGCTGATCAGATGTCCCGGCCGGATCGTACCAGTACCAGGAACCCTTGAACACCACTAGTTCGGGTATCGACGGGACCTGTTTGCCTTTGAAGATGCCGTAGTTGCCTAATTTATCCGACCATTTGCCGGAGAACACGTCCATTGTTTTCGGTATCTGGCCTGTCCACTGCTGCCAGGGATAGATGACGACGCCTGGGTGGGGGTAGGCTTTGCCCGAGCCGGTACCCTCCCATACTCCTGCAACCTGTGCCAGTGCCGGAGTAGCTCCGATAATGAGGGCCGCCGTGAGAGCGACCATTAGAAGTTTGCGCATTGTTGCTCCTTTTTTGAGTTAAGAGGGGGCGTTTACCCCCTCTTATACCATCTTCGGGAATTTAGTCTGGCGAGACCCAGTAGCCTTTCATAATTCCCACGGCGCTTGTCGAAGGCCAGATGGTCTTCCAGTTGCCTTCGCACTTGCCGTCAATATACCGGAAGTTCATCTTGAAATCTCCGCCGTACACGGGCTGGTCAGATGTCCCGGCAGGGTCATACCAGTACCACGAACCATTAGCTACAGCCAGTTCGGGTATGGGCGTATACTCGACCTTGCCCTTGAAGATTCCGGTATTGCCATCTGCATCATACCATTCGCCGGTGAATAAGATTGCGTCTCCGTCGGGAGAATCGTATACCGAACCTTTCCACTGTTGCCAGGGGTAGATAACAACGCCGGGATGAGGATAGCAGTTTCCTCTGCCTTCCCCCTCCCAGACTCCGTAAAGTCCGGCAGAAAGGGATGTCGATGCGAGCAGTAGCGCCAGAGCTGTTATTGCCAGGATTTTTTTCATGGTTTTTTCTCCTTTTTTGAGGTTAATCTATCTTTTTACCCCACATGGTTCCTTGTTCGACGGGCGACGGCCACTCGGTATCCCAGAAGCCGTTGCACGTGCCCACAAGGAAGTGGAACTTCATCTCGAACTTGCCGCCTACGACAGGCTTGGCTGTTTTTGAAGCTGGATCAAACCATGTCCATTCACCTTTGAAGAGATAATACTCTTCGATAGGTGTAGGGTACATTTTTCCGAAGAAGGTTCCGTGATAGCCCTCTTCGTCAAACCATTCGCCTTCGAATACAGGCTTGTCAGTTTCATCGGTATAGCAGACTTCGCCTTTCCAGCTTTGCCAAGGATAGATAACTATATCTACCTCAGGTTTTGGATAGCAAAAGCCTTTGCCTTCGCCTGCCCAGGTGCCTATAAGCTGGGCAGATACAGGCGCCGCTCCGATGAGTACAGCTAGGATTGCCAGTATCGGCAATATTCTGCGCATGCTAGCTCCTTTCAAATAAGAATTATTTGGGGGCGGCTAAGCCGCCCCTGAAGTTTTAGTCGACCATTCCTCCCCACATCTTGCCGCCCTCGTTGCTGTAGCTGGTAGACCATTCGCCATGGCAGATGAGTTTCTCCTTATGGAACCACATCTTGAATGGTCCCATGACGTATTCCTGAGGCGGATCGGTATCAGGACCGTAAACCCATGTCCATTTGCCTTCGCAATAGACTTCGGTGAGGGACTCGGCTATGATTTTTCCCGAGAAGTGTCCGAATTTGCCCGTTTCGTCGTGCCACGAGCCCTTGAAAGAATCCTCGGAATCGGGTATCTCTCCTGTCCATTTCTGCCATGCATAGATGGGAATGTCTGTAGGCCAGAAGGGGGGAGGGGAGCATACCCCTTTTCCTTCGCCCATCCACGTTCCGGCTACCTGAGCCGAGAGCGGGGCTGCGCTTAGAGCAACGATTACCGCAAGAGCGGTCATGAGTATCTTACGCATTTTTTCTCCTTTCGAAGAAGGTTTTAGGGTTTTTCCCGTAAATCGTCCCTTTCAAACCTGGCGGGTCGAATATATCCCCCAAGACACCATAAACGATTGTCGTTATTGACTCGGTCTTGTTTTCTTTAGCATATGCTTTTTTAGAGGAAGGCATGTACCTTTCTCTTGAATCTTTCAAGTTTTCAGTCGGGCCAGACCTTCCAGCCTTTCATAGTACCTTCAGCGCTTGTCGAAGGCCATATGGTTGTCCAGTTTCCATTGCAACGATTCATGGTGAACCAGAAATCCATCACGAAATCGCCGCCGTAAACGGGTTGCGTCGAAGGCCCGAGCGGGTCGAACCAGTACCAGGAGCCTTTTGCCTTTGCAAGCTCCGGAATCGGCGAGAACTCAATCTTTCCCTTGAATGTGCCGTGGTTGCCTAGCGAATCATTCCATGTACCTGAGAAGGTGGTCTGTGTTGCAGGTATCTCGCCCTTCCATTGTTGCCAGGGATAGATAACTGTACTATTCCGGGGGTAGCAGTTACCTTTTCCGGTTCCTTCCCATACTCCTGCAAGCTGGGCCATTGCAGGGCTTGCTGCCAGGATTAGCGCGACAGCTATCGCCGCTATGAGTATTTTACGCATTGTTGCTCCTTGTTCGGTCACTCTGAGATGCATAATGCGCCTCTAGAGAACCGTAATGATTTGGTTTTAGTTTACCTTCCAGCCTGTCATTGTTCCTACATTGCTTGAAGAAGGCCAAATGGTTGTCCAGGTTCCAGTGCAAGCGTCAGAAGCGTATTCGAATTTCATCTTGAAGTCACCGCCGTACACGGGTTCGGCTACGCCTGTAGGATCGTACCAGTACCACGAACCGGTTGCGATTGCGGTAGTAACGCTTATCCAGAGTATCTTGCTTTTGAATATGCCATGATTTCCGTCGGAACCCTGCCATTCGCCCTTAAACACATTCTGCGCGTTTGGTATTTCGCCTTGCCAGGTTTGCCAGGGATAGATGATTATGCCGTTAGCCGGATAGCAGGAACCGGTTCCAGTGCCTTCCCAGTTGCCCGCTATTTGAGCGGCCATCGGGGCAGCGGCTATTAAAAGAGCCGCCGCAAGAATGATAATCATGGGTTTTTTTGAGTGGTGCATTGTGCCTCCTTTTTTTCGGGCAGTATTTCATACCCTGGTTTATGGGTTTTAGTTTATTCTCTCTTTCCCTTCATCCAGCCATTTGCTGAACCGTCCATTGTCCACCATTCGCCTTTGCAGGTCATGGTTGCCAGGCGGAAATTCATATAGAATTTGCCGAGTTCCTTATAGTATGGAGGAAATACGCTCGTATCGATCCAGCCCCAGACTCCGCGGTATTCGGCGCTTATTGGTCCCTGGTACGTCAGCGTTCCTTTAAAGTAGCCCAGGTTTCCGCCGCTGTCCGACCATTTGCCTGTAAAGTCGCTCAAACTGATAGGGATCGAGCCTCCCCATTTCTGCCAGGGATATATAGCCTGACCAGGTAAAGCCGGATGAGGGCATTTACCATATCCTTCACCTACCCAGTTTCCGGCATATTGAGCGAACAATGGCATTGCTCCCAGAAACAGCACCAGTGATAATACAGAAGTCTTTATTTTGGGTATACGCATTCTAGCTCCTTAGTTTTTACCGGGGGGCTGAAGTCCGCCCCCCGAATAGGCGTTTTTTATTCTGCTTTTCAACTTTTCATTATTGCGCTCTCGTCGCCGTATGAAGTGCTCCATTTCCCTTTGCAAATGAGTTTTTCCTTGTTGAACTTCATCCGGAATTTACCCATTACGTCTTAATAAGGCGAATCGACTTTCATAAAACCAATTTCAGGTAGCCATGAGTACTCGTTCCGTTGTTTCCTGAGGTCATTTATCCTTTGAAGAATTCAGTCTCCTACTCTTTTGCCTTTCATTATTCCAGGCTTGACGGATGGTGAATAGTCGCTCCACCACTTGCCTTCGCAGACATCTTCATTGTAATAGAAGTTCATGGTGAACTTGCCCATGGTTATTTCCTTTGGGGGCTTAACTAAGGTGTTGAACCATGTCCAGCGTCCTTCGCAAACTACATACTTGTCCGAAGGACTTAGTGGGAGTATCTTTCCCTCGAACTGGCCGAAGTTACCTCTTTCGTCTGCCCATTTGCCGTAAAAAACTTCCTTGTTTTCTACGTATCCTGACCACTTTTGCCAGGCATAAATGGGATGAATGGATGGCGTGGGGAAGGGCGGATAGCATACGCCTTTTCCTTCTCCTTCCCACAGTCCATCTAGATCGGCGAACAGCGGCGCCGCTCCGGCAAGTACCGCTAGTATCGTTATTATCGGTAATACTTTACGCATTTCTTCTCCTTTGAAGATAAGGTTTGAACAAGGGGGCGGAATGCCCGCCCCCCGCATTTTTTATGTTTTTAGTCTGTCCAGATCATTCTGCCTTTCATGCTTCCGGCTTCGTTGCTGTAATAAGTTTGCCACTTGCCGTTGCAATAAGGGGTTTCAACAGGGAAGTAGACGAATTTCATCTGGAAAGGTCCCATTAAGTACTCCTGGGGAGGGTCGGTATCAGGACCGTAGACCCAGGTCCATTCGCCTTCGCAGTATGCTTCCTCGGGGCTGATGACGATGATTTTGCCCTTGAAATTGCCGAATCGGCCGTTTTCATCTGACCAGGTTCCCCAGAAATCATCGCCCTTTATCTGGCCTTTCCAGGTTTGCCAGGCGTATATAGGGAAATCGGTGGAGCCGATTGGAGGCGAGCATACGCCCTTTCCCTGGCCTATCCAGTTTCCGTCCAGTTGTGCGAATGCCGGTATTGCGCCGACTAGGAGGATTGCAGTCAAAGCAATCAGGAGTGATTTACGCATTTTTTCTCCTTTCTTTCGTTGTTTTGCTAGGGTTCTACCCAATAGCCTTTCATATATCCGTGGTAAAGAGCATCATCATTTGTGGCTTTCCATTCGCCATGACAGGAACTTCCGTCGCGTCTGAAGAGCATGTTGAAGGTACCCATTTTATAAACCTGAGGAGGGTCGACTTTTTCGTTCCACCAGGTCCAGGTTCCCTGGCAAGCTATCTCTTCAGGCGTACCAAGCAGAGCCTTACCCCTGAAGGTTCCGTGATTGCCGCTTGCATCGTACCAGTCTCCGTAGAAAACATATCCTATCTCATCGGGGTTAGGTTCAAAACGGCCCTTCCATTCCTGCCAGGGATACATTGGCGCCGAAGAAGGAGTAGGTATCGGGTACGGGCACCAGCCCTCTCCTGCGCCTGTCCATGTACCAACAGGTTGGGCAAATGCCGGTGCTGCCGCAAGCATTATTGCTGCGGCTGCTAAAGCGATTGTTATTTTACGCATTTTGTCTCCTTTGATTTTCAGGGCAAGGCGTCGCCCTGGATGGTCCTGGGCGGCACTGTAGGATGAGGCGATGCCCAAGATCCGCTGCATACGCGATTATGGCAATAGAAAATAATATGAAATGTACCCATTGTTGCTTCCTTGGTCGGTGTTATTCTCCATGTCCATTTTCCATCAATAATCGCTATGTCACTGCTGATAATTGTAATTGAGGTATGATAGAATCTTCCATTGTGAGCTCCATCCGTCCATGTGCCTGTGAAACTGTCTTCAGTTGGAGGGATTACGCCTGTCCATGACGACCAGGGCTGCAGTACAGCCGGAGGGAACGGCGGCGAGGGCGGAGTGCACGTACCTGTGCCGACTCCGTCCCAGTTTCCGGCGAGTTGAGCTAAAGCAGGCGTTGCGGCTGCAAGAACGAGTACCGTGATTGCGGCAAGTATCAGTTTACGCATCCTTGCTCCTTTTGATCTGTTGCTCTTACCATCGGTCGCCGGTCATTGCTCCAGAGAAGCCTGCCGGGATGAAGGAGTGCCATTCGCCATAGCAGACTCCGTTGCTCCAGTAGAAGGTCATCTTGAAGTCGCCCATCTTCTGGCCGGGCTTCTTCTCCCAGTACCAATAACCCTTGTATACTGCTACGTCGGGACCAAGGACAACCATTGAGCCCTTGAAGGTGCCTGAAGTTGCGCCCGGCACCCATGTGACATCCGTCCAAGTGCCTTCAAAAGTCGAGTGATCGACCGAAATCGTGCCGCTCCAGTCTCTCCATGGATCGAGAGGAAAACCGTATGAAGTGGGTATCGAACCGGTTCCTGTCCCAGCCCAGGGGCCTGAAAAGTGCGCGAACACAGGAACGCTCAAGACCAGTAGTTCAAAGATTGCCAATGTCATTATGGATTTGCGCATTTTTCTCCTTTCATCGTTTGTTGAAGGTGTCGAGGGACTCGGCCCTCGACACCTCGGTTTGTTCAATCAACCTGTGCGCCTTCCATTGTTCCGCGATATACGGCGCTAGACGTGTACCATTCACCCTTGCAGGTCAGGTCGGCATAGTAGAAGCGCATGGTGAAGTTCCCCATGACTATCTCCTGCGGCGGGTCGGTGTAGGGGTTTATTACCGTCCACTGACCGTTGCACACGGCGAAGGTGGGCGTCGATAGAAGTATCAAACCGCTGAAGTTGCCTTTATACCCCGGACCATCGTACCAAGAGCCCTTGAACGATGTCCCTGTAGCCGGAATTTCGCCTTTCCAATTCTGCCACGGGTTCATCATAACGGGTAGGGGTGTCGGAAAGGGCGGCGGGCATATACCTTCGCCGGTGCCTTTCCAGGTTCCGGGAAGAGACTGTGCCATGATCGGTGTTGCCGCTATCATCGCTACTGCAATGACAGCCAGTATTATTTTGCGCATTTCTTCTCCTTCTTTTTTGTTTTAATGTGCCTCCGTCTCCTGATTTTATTAGGGTGTGTGAGGGCGGGTAACGCCCTCACATCAATAGCTATTGATTATTAGTCCTGGTCTTTTCCTTCCATTGTGCCTACAGCACTCGTCGAAGGCCAGATGGTTTTCCACGAGCCTTTGCAGTAATCCTCGATGAACATGAAGGTCATCTTGAACTTGCCGCCGACTACGGGCTCTGCAGACGTTCCATCCGGATCATACCAGGTCCATTCACCTTCAGCTATTGCCTCTTCTTCGATAGGCGGAAAGTATATGTTGCCTTTGAAGGTTCCGTAGTTGCCAAGTTCGTCGTACCATTCGCCTTCGAAGATGGGCGCATCCTGGTCTTCCGTTTTGTATACTTCGCCTTTCCAGTTTTGCCAAGGGTATATTACTACGCCTGGATGGGGATAGCAGTTACCTTTTCCGGAGCCTGCCCAGGTTCCCCAAAGGTCTGCCGCTAGCGGCGTCGATGCAATCAGGCATAAGGCTGCAACGACGAGAAGGGTTTTTTTGAGATTCACGTTGCTTCTCCTTTTATTTGTTTGATTGAGCCTCCTCATCCTGTTCTGATGCGTTGACGTGCTCACAGTTTCTCTTTGCAACGAATCGAAATTCAGTCTACTCTTTCGCCCTTCATTGTTCCTCGAGCGCTTGCGGAAGGCCATACGCTGCTCCAGGTTCCTTTGCAGTAGCCTTCAAGAAAATAAAAGGTCATGCTGAACTTTCCGCCGACTACAGGTTGCGTTGATGGTACGGTCGGGTCAAGCCAGGTCCATTCACCGCTGAAGCGTCTTTCTTCGGGTATAGGAGAAGGAAGTGGCGTGCCTTTGAATGTGCCATGGTTGCCGCCGGAATCCCGCCATTCGCCTGAAAACACATCTTCGGCATCAGGGATTTCGCCTTTCCATTCCTGCCAGGGGTATATTACAATGCCGGGGTGGGGGATGCAGCTTCCTGTTCCTGAACCTTTCCAAGTTCCTGAAAGCTGAGCGTTTAGCGACGCTGCGCCCAACGCAAAGAAAACTGAAAGCGCTATAGCGATTCGCCTCGCGTTGATCATTTCTCCTCCTAGGTTAGTATGTTCGCCTCCTTCCTCCTGGTTTAATCAGGCTTTCTTCTTTAGGCCCGATAGAAGTGATATCAATCTACCTTCCTTCCCTTCATCGTTCCTGAATAGATGCCCGAAGGGATGTGTCCTTGCCATTCGCCGTAGCAGTGTATTCTGCCATAGGGTGGGTATTTGAACTTCATTGAGAAAGGACCCATCCAGCGATATACGGGCGGATCGAAACGGTTGTCTATCCAGTACCAATCACCTCCGGCATAGGCTTCCTCCTCTGTTACAAACAGAATTTCCGACTTGAATGTGCCTTGATTTCCGTCGCCGTCGTACCATTCGCCTGAAAATACGTTCTGTGTGTTTGGAATAGACCCTTTCCAGTTCTGCCATGGTTTCATGTATTCATTCGGATAGGGGACAGGAAACGGACACCAGCCTTCACCCGTTCCTGCCCAAGTGCCTGCAATCTGAGCATAGACAGGAGTAATCCCGAGCAATAAAAACACTGCAATCGCCAGGGCTGCCATCTTTTTATTGTTCACGACTCCTCCTTATGTTATTTATTTTTATTCGATTCTTTTCCCTTCTATTGTTCCGTTGTCTAGATTGTAATTCGTCGACCACTTGCCTTCGCATACCCAATCATTGTACTTGAAGATTATCTCGAACGACCCCATATCTACCAGATCACCCGATTGTCTAAGCCATGTCCATTTACCTCGGCACAAGGCTTCGTCAGGTGTCGATAATATTATCTTGCCGCGGAACTGCCCATAGTTTTCGTCTTCATCAAGCCATACTCCAACAAACTCGCCTGCGTTGAAATCACCCATCCATTCCTGCCAGGGGTGAATGGGGACAGGAGTGGACGCAGGAGATGGAGGGACGGTTTCTCCTGTACCTGTTCCTAACCATCTGCCAGTTGCCTGAGAAAATCCCCTATTCGCCAGAGCCATCACGACCAATAAAGCAATACTGAAAAAAGATAACTTTTTTGACATGTCTCCTCCTTTATGCTAAAAAGAGATTATTACAATCTCTTCTTAAATGGAGTATAAGAAATACAAAGGATGTGTCAATAGTTTTGAATGCAACTTATATATATATTTTTTTGAATAAAAATATATTATAGTATACTTAATGCCGGGGTTCGAGTTTATGAGTTCCTGAGGTCTATATTGGGACGGAATTATCCTGTTAAAACTTCTCTTTCATATCCTCAGGCATCAAGAAAAGATCGGCCGGCCCTAGGACCGCCCTTCCATCGACCTCGTCCAAGAGCTTTTTTGTCTGTTCGCGAAGAGCAGGCCAAGATGAATCCAGATAAGGCTTTGCCAGATTCGCAATGTTCTTCTTGATTTCGGAGGTTTTCTCGGAGTCTGCAAGCTGTCTGTAAGTATTCCTAATAGTCCTGATGAGTATTGCACGCCGAATATCTGTCTGGCTCTTTCTGATTTCAGCAGTTAAGTTTTCAATCGCCGGTTTACCTAGAGAAGCGACCGCAGACATAGCAGCAAGCTTGACTGAAAAAGATTCGTCGAAAATTCTAGGCATCAATGTCGCTAATGATGCGGTATCTTTTATTTCCGCAAGAGCGGAAACCGCTCTCAGCCTCATTCGTTCCTTGTTGTGGTTGGCGTATTTTGAAATAAGCGAGACGGCTTTTTTCTCTTTGAGACTACCGAGGGCGGCGATAAGAGAACCCGCAAGGCTGTCCATCGATTTATTTTCAAGCATTTTCAAAAGGGTGTCGCCCGCACCGTCGATTTTAAGCTGACCGAGAAGATAAATAGAATTCCTTACTATGGTGTCGTTGGTTGAGTGCAGACCTTTGAAGAGATAATAACCGGCAGTGTCTTTGAATTCCGAGAAATAAAGCTCAACAGCTCTCTGCACCAATCCGTCGTAAGTCGAGAATTCGTAGTTGAAGATGTAATATACGGCCGAGGCGCCGAATTGTTCCTTGAGCATCTTTCTTGCGGTTCTGACCTTGCCAATATCAGCTCTTACTTCCCAGAGCGAGGCGTAATGAAAAAGTCTTGCTATCTTTGCGGAATCCGTTTTCATTGTATCGAGTTCGGGGAAGGCGGCTGTCGTATCCTCCCACTCCTCCTTTTTGGGTTCCACCGCCTCCAGATCCATGCCTATAGCCATCGACCCGGAGGGCCAGACGTCGTTGTTGCTTCCTTTGTCTTTCTCAGCATATCGATCATCGCCCTGTAAATCAATAAACAGTCCGATTCCGCCTGTGCCGCGCGACCAGTTTGCTCCTCCCTCGCTCAAAGCTTCCCTTGAAGCGTAGTCATCGTTGCCTCTCGTATCTACGAATATTCCGACCGAGTTAGTCAAGCCAATACCCTGCCCGCCTGATGCGTAGTATACGTCGTCGCCGTCCTTGTCCATAAGCCAGCCCACTGCAAGGTCATGGCCCTCGCCCTGTGAGGGACCGAAGCGCGAAAAGTAGTGGTCATCACCCTCCATATCGAACAGTCCGCCTACCGAAAGGTGTATACCGGCACCCTGCGAGTACTGGGCAGCCGTGTAAAGGTCGTTTCCCTGCTCATCAAGCATCATTCCTAATGCGAACCAGTAAGAAGTAGCTTGAGCGTAAACCTCCCCTATATACTTGTCGTTACCGTTTTTGTCATACAAGAAGCCTATTCCTCCAGATGACACATCCCGCCAGCCGAAGCCGAATCCCTGCGCGAAGGAGCGGTATTGGTCCGGATCAAGCGGCATATGCAGATACTGGCCTCCGGCGTAGTATATATCATCGCCTTCCTCGTCCGCAAGAAGACCGTAGCCCAATGGTCCGCCTAATCCTTGAGCCCAGCTGTAAGACCTGTATTGATCATCGCCGTGTCTTTCTATCATTATTCCGGTTCCGAAATTACCTGCGGCCTGAGTGAAATATCCGGCTCGATAACTATCAACACCTTCTTCGTCAATCAGCATTCCTGTTGCGAATATGGCCGCACCCTGGGATATATGAAATGCGTTGTATGAATCATCGCCCTCAATATCCCAGAGCAGCGCCGAACCAAACAGAGCCGCTCCCTGATTCACGAGCTTGGAGCCGTTACGGTAGACGTCGTCGCCCGATAGATCAAGAACAAAACTTACGGGCGAACCAAGTCCACCTACTGCGCCTGCCACACGACCCTCGTATATGTCATTCCCGCCAAGATCCACTATGACGGCAAAGTTGGCGGTATAGACGTTGCGCCAGGGACCTCCTATAACCGCTTTCTGACCGTTGCCCAGATCGTATACGGCATAGACTATTCCTTCAACACCATCAACCTGTGTATCGGGAGGATTCTCCTGTTCCAGGAGTCTTTCCGCTAAAGGAATCAATCCCTCTACTCCTTCGGCAAGAGTCGCTCCTGCAACATTGAGTTCGTAGACATCCACCTTCTTTGAGAGCCTGAGCAGGTTCACTAGCTTCAAGCCGTATCCTGTGTCCCTCGGCACGCCGAACTCCATCTCCAGCGCACCGGCGTATCCCTTTTGGAGCGAATCCGCCTCATCTGACCACAGAGCCGGAGCGGTGTATAAAAGACTGTCGCGTTCAGCCGAAGAAAGCCCTGCGAACGCTTTCTGAAGATGTTTGTCCGTAAGAGCGAAGATTTCTTTTATCTTTTGTTCCACGTCCTTGCTTTTAGGTGATTCAGGACTCGCTGTTCTTCCCGTTATTTCCTCCGAAGTCATAGAAAAATATTCCGAAGGGCTTATGCATCCTTTAACTCTCTCACCAGCTCCGATGACGTAATCGGGTACGTACAGCGGCTTATCCATGAGGTTTGATACTGCCTTAAGTCTGAAACTGTCAGGTATCCACTGCTTGTCGTACTCCAGGTCCTTTGCGGACAGATTCATGAGTTCCAGCCCTTGGAGAAGATAGTCGCGTTCAACGTTCCAAAATGTGTCGGGCGCTGCCGTAATAATCGAAATAAGAACCAAGATAATCAAACATCCTCCTTAAAAAGCGAGGAGCTGCGGCTTGCGGCGCGCAGCTCCGTTGTAATATTAAGTTTCAATCAGGCGTTTTCATGAATCAGAAAGCCGTTCGCCAGGGTCGACATCAAACGCTACAAGCCCCGAAACAAGCTTTGGGTAGAAATCGGTTGATTTCTGAGGCATTTTTTCGCCGGCTTTAGATACCGCTTCTACCTGATCAACCCTTGTTGGATTCATGAGGAATAGCATCTCGAATTCGCCCCTATCGACTGCCGCCATCGCCTTATCCGCATAGCGTTCGTATTTGATAAAGGATTCGATTTCATCCTTGGATATCGCGAGGAGCTTTTCGATAACCAGCATGTGTAATACCGACACATCGAGCGCCTTAACTTCGGGACTTGAATCAGCCATTATTTCATCCATGATTTTCTGATTCTTGAGAACCAGAAGCAGGGTTTTATTCTTGCTGTAGAGTCCGAAAGAGTGTTTTGATGCTTCCCGTTTCAGTTCATTCATGAGTTCGGATTTCTGAACTTCTTTAACATCGAAGTATTCATGAAGTGCTCGCTCGAACTCACCAAAGGGTGTCTTGAGTTTTATGACAAAACGATGAGTCGGCAGTACAAGAAGACCGGGATCAAAGAGATTTACAAGGGTAACCATTCTGTAGTTGAACGCGCTGTCCGCAGGTGCATCCGGAATTCTTTCCTTCAGATAATCCCTTAAGGCAAGAGCGGTTTCGTATCTGTGATGACCGTCTGCTATCATTACGGGCAGCGCGGACAATACATCCTGCGCTTTCTTGATTATCGCCTTATCCGTGACTCTCCAAACCCTGTGGATGCAACCGTAGTCGTCAGTAGCCTCCATCAAAGGTTTTTGAGATATAGGTTCGGCAAAAAGCTTTTCAATGGTGCATCCTGGGTCGCCGTATAACATGAAGACCTGTTCATAGTTCTTCAGGGTTTTGGTAAAAAGGCTGAATCTATCTTCTTTTGCACTCTTAAGAGTTCTTTCGTGGGGTAGAACGACTTTGTCTTCATAAGGGTGGAGCCTTAGAGCGGCTATGAAGCCGGTGCGGGTCACAGGATTCGGATTTGCTTCCGTTTTGTAGGTCTGCGTGTAAGGGTATAGCGCCGGCTCATCATCCTTGATGAGAATTCCTTCAGCTATCCACTTATTGAAGAAATCATAGGATTCCTGGTAACGATCGGCTTCGCGTCCGAAGATAAGTCTCACGTAATTGTCCGCATGTCTCTTGTAGTACTCGGCCTGCATCTCAGGAGTAATCTTATCGTAAGGCTGCGTGATTACCTGAGAAAGGTCTGCAATCTTTCGAGGATTGTACCTTAGTCCGCGGAAGGGTTTTATTTCTGCCACTATTTTGCCTTTAGAGCCTGGATGACGCGGTCTGCAATCTGGACGCCTGCGCGAACCTGGCCTTCTTCGGCCTGGGCTCCTACGTGCGGGGTCACGACCACGTTTTCAAGGGTGAAGAGTTTGTGACCAACGGCGGGTTCGGTCTCAAAAACGTCAATGCCCGCCGCGCGGAGCTTTCCCGAGGTAAGAGCTTCATAAAGCGCTTCCTCATCGACTACGCCTCCTCTGGCAGCATTCACGAGAATGGCTCCATCCTTCATCTTCGCGAATTCTTCGCGGCCAATAAGGTAGTGCGTTTCTTCGGTATGCGGGATATGAAGGGAAAGGAAATCGACCTCGGGCAGAAGTTCTGAAAGATCCTTTGACTTTCCGAAATGTGTCTCAGGTACGTAAGGATCATAGAAAAGAACCTTCATGCCCATGGCTTCGGCTCTTTTGCCGAGCTCTGAACCTATTCTTCCTATTCCGATGATGCCCAGGGTTTTTCCGTAAAGCTCAACGCCTTCGAACTTCTTTTTGTCCCAGCGGCCTTCCTTGAGACTTACTGTACCCTGACCGATGTGCCGGGCTGCGGCAAGCATCAACCCGAGTGCAAGCTCTGCCACCGATATGGAAGTGGCTTCAGGCGTATTGACAACCTTGATTCCACGTTCTTTAGCCGCATCCTTATCCACGTTGTCAAGACCGACGCCTGCGCGTCCTATAACTTTCAAGTTGGTTCCTGCCTCTATGATATCTTTTTTGACCTTGGTTGCCGAACGGACGATAATGGCGTCATAATCCTTTATCTCGTTCTTAAGCTGTTCGGGTGAAAGACCGGGCTTTTCGACAACCTCGAATCCTGCGTCGCGGAGTTTTGCGACTCCAGCAGGCGCAATAGGATCGGAGATAAGAACTTTCATTGCTTCCTCCAGGTTAATGACCGAGGATTTCGTCCATTGCAGAAAGGAGTTCCTCGATGTCCTTCATCTGCAAATCGCCCATATGCGCGATACGGAAGGTTAAATCCTTGAGTTTGCCGTATCCGTTTGCTATAGCCATGCCTTTTTGTCCAAGGGCTTTGTTAAGATCGCCGATGTTGGCATTCTTGTTGTTCGAGCCGACAGTTACTGTCAGCGATTCGTACCCCGGTTCAGGGAACAAGGCAAAGTGCTTTTTTACCCACTCGCGGGTGCGTTCAGCCATAGCTGCGTGACGTTTATAGCGGGCATCCATTCCTTCCGCAAGCATTCTATCCAGCTGAAAATCGAGCGCGTTGTAGAGAGAAAGAGCAGGGGTCGAAGGGGTCTGGCCTTCCTTTTCGACTATATACTTCTTCATGTCTATGAAGTCAGTGTAGAGTCCTCGGTTAGGAACGGTCTTGGCATTATCCATGAATCGGGGAGATACTACACAGAAGGCAAGACCGGGGGGGAGTCCGAAGCACTTCTGCGACGAGGTAAGAACTACATCGTACTTGTGAACGTCAATCTTTGCTCCAGTCATCGAAGACACTGCATCCACCAGTATCAAGACATCGGGATACTTCGCCTTGACCATATCGGCAATCTCCGCCGTTGGATTCATGACGCCTGTGGAAGTCTCATTGTGAGTAAGGCAGAGAACGTCGTACTTTCCTGTAGAAAGTTCCTTATCGACCATATCTGGTTTTATTGCCTTGCCCCATTCCACATCTATCTTTCCGTTGGGCAATCCGTTGGCCTGGGACATCTTGTACCAGCGTTCGGCGAATGAACCGCAAAGAGTGTGAAGGGAGCCCTTTTTTACAGAATTACGGAGGGACGCCTCCATGACAAGCGAACCGGAGCTCGTCCAGACGATTACGTCCCATTCAGTCTCGAAAACCTTCTTAAGCTTACCTAGGATGCTCATTCCGAGCGCTGAGGCCTCTTTCATGCGGTGACCAATCATGGGTTTGGTCTGGGCCTCGAGCACTTCAGGCAGTACCTCGGTTGGACCGGGTATGAAAAGTTTTTTATGCATAAATGCCTCCAAACAGGGGTTTTTGCTCTTTAATATCCTGATTTACTTCTGTTAAGCAATCCTTCTCAACAAAAAAAAATTCCTGCCCTTTTGCGGTTGTTAGAGGGATTTGAGAAATGACCCATCTCATCAAAACAAAGTATATTCTGTACTTGAGATATGTCAACCTTACTCAAGTCGCTTATGGATTGGAGTTAAGATGACAAGAATCAGCATGTTTTTTGAAACTCTTAAGCAGGAGTGATTATCATTAATACGAATCTAATGTTGGGGTCGCGTGTAGGCGTTGCGGTTTGATGGGACGAGTCAGGAATAAATCTAGGTGATTATCTGTCGTTATCATGGTTTTTCTCGAGTTATCTTGCGGTCTTCGATAATGGTTATTGCAACAAGTCAATGTAACGGGTTACGGGTACGGGTGTTACGGGTATAGGTGTGACAGGTATGGGCCTTACGGGTTGCGGGTGTTATGGGTGTTATGGGTGTTACGGGTGTTACGGGTGTTACGGGTTTGTTCTCTTATGTACTTGGCAATGATATCGAATTCAAGATTGACATTATCACCTACACGACGTTCATAAAGCGTTGTTCTCTTCAAGGTCTCGGGTATAACGTTTACAACAAACTTAGGACCTTCGATTTTTTTTAAAACCGTGAGGCTTACGCCGTCAATAGAGATAGATCCCTGATCGACTACGAGATCTTCGAAATCTTTAGAGAAAGCTACCTCTATTTTCCATGCATCCTCTGTCTTGCGGAGATTGCTTATCTTTCCCGAAGAATCTACATGACCCTGGACGATATGGCCTCCAAGAGGTTTTGACAGTGTAAGCGCCCTTTCCAGGTTGACCCTTGAGCCCGAATAAAGCGACCCAAGCGATATCCGATTGAGAGACTCTGCCGTCGCCTCGACTTTTACCCAACCATCACCATTTTCCGTTACAGTAAGACAGGCTCCGTTAATTGAGATACTGTCTCCCGGGGATACATCGAGTGAAGTGGATATCTCCAAAACCTTGTTTGCGCCTCTGCTCGAAACCCTCTTTATACTGCCGACTTCCTCGATAATGCCTGTGAACATTCTAATTTCCTTTCTTCAATTTATCCTCAGGCATCGAGGGTTTTGCCTCGAGTCTCAAATCATCGCCCATGGGCGTAACTCTGAGGTTCTTAAGAAACATACGTTCGCTGATCATTCCGCATTCAATGGTATCCGTATATCCTACTCCCTTGCCCATTAATGACGGGTTGATGCATATACTAAGAAAGTCAACAAAACCCTGTCTCAGGAACTCGGATGCAAGCTCTCCGCCTCCTTCAACTAAAAGCTGGGAGACGTGTCTGCGGCCGAGCTCTTTGAGAACATCCAGGAGCAGAAGCCTGTTGTTTTCGTCGACGTCCACCGCGGCAAGCGAGACCCTGGAAGCATTATATCGATTACGGTTGGCGAGAGAATCTCTCTTAGTAAAGATAAGGGTCTTACCTTCATCGAATATTTGCGAATCCGCTGGAGTTTTTAGATTAGAATCCAAAACGACCTTCAGGGGATTACGGCCCTTAACCATTCTCACCGTAAGCCTTGGATTATCCTTGAGGATGGTGCCCACTCCGACCATCACCGCATCGGATTCCGCCCTCAACTGGTGCGCATAACGTCTTGCTTCTTCACCCGTTATCCATTCCGAGAAACCCTCTGAAGTAGCAAGCTTTCCGTCAAGAGTGGACGCTAGTTTGAGTATAACGTAAGGCAATCCAGTTTCACGGTGTTTTATGTAGGCCTTATTCAACTCCCTTGCCTCGCCTTCCATGAGTCCAACGTCTACCTTCAGATGAGAACGCAAAAGCAGTTCTATGCCTTTGCCGTCTACAAGCCTGTCCGGGTCCTTTATAGCTATCACAACGCGTCTGATTTTTGACTTTATTATCTGCTCCGAACATGGAGGAGTTCTTCCGAAATGAACACATGGCTCAAGATTAACGTAGAGTGTGGCGCCGTCAGCGGCTCCTCTTGCGTCTGCAAGGGCTATGGCCTCGGCGTGCGGACCGCCGCACCGGGAGTGAAAGCCTTTGCCTACGACCTCGCCGTTTTTTACGATAACGGCTCCAACCATCGGATTAGGCGACACGTTTCCGCGACCGCGTTCGGCAAGCTTCAATACTTCCTGCATCCAGTATATGTCTTCCTTACTGAACTCGGGAAACAGTAAGTCGCTCACTTTCCGAGATACTCCTTTGAGTCCATATACGGTTTCAACGCTTCCGGTATCTTTACCTTACCGTCTTGCTGCTGATAGTTTTCAAGGATTGCAATTATCAGCCTGGGGAAAGCAGTCCCTGAACCGTTAAGAACATGGGGGTAGACAAGGCTGCCGTCATTCAACCTTAAACGGGTCTTGTTGCGGCGGGCCTGAAAATCCTTGCAGTTTGATATCGAAGAAACCTCGAGCCAGTCGTCGGCACCGGCCGCCCATACGTCAATATCGTATGTAAAGGAAGACTGGAAGGCGGCCTCGATTGGGGAGAGGGCTTTTATCTGATAAGAAAGACCCAGAAGTTGCAGAACTTTTTCCGCGTGGGAAACAATCTCGTCAAAGGCTTGTCTGGATTTATCGGGGTGCGCGTATTGAACGAGCTCGACTTTATCGAATTGATGAATCCTGAACAGGCCCTTAGTGTCCTTGCCATAAGTGCCGGCCTCCCTGCGGAAGCACATCGTATATGCGGCGTATCTTATGGGAAGCTCGGTTTCTTTTAACTCTTTTCCCATATGAAGGTTTATGAGAGCGGTCTCGGCTGTAGGAATAAGATAGAGTGGATCATCTTTTAGGGCGTACATATCCTCGAGTTTTGTCAGCTGGCCTGCAGCACGGACGACCTCCTCTCTCGCGAGTACGGGTGGGTACACCTCTTTGTATCCGTGTTCTTTGGTGTGCAGATCAAGGCAGAATTGTGTTAGTGCCCTGACGAGTCTTGCGCCTTCACCTACGTATGCCGCGAATCTGGCTCCGGAGTATTCTGATGCGAACTCGAAATCAACGAGACCGAGTCTTTCACAGATCTCCACGTGGTCTCTTGCTTCAAAATCAAACTCGGGCTTTTTACCCCATGTCCGGAGAACGGTATCTTCCTCAGGCGATTCAGGGTCAGGAAGGTTAGGAAGCTTCCACAGCAGGTCTTCAAATCCCTTCTCAGCCGTAGAAAGTTTTTCGTCAAGTTCCTTGATTCTTTTTTTGAGCTCCGAGGTTTTAGAGATAGCGGAAGATGCATCCTTGCCTTCCCTTTTGAGCCTAGCTATCGACTCGGACGCCTCGTTTAGTTCGTGTCTTGCTTCATCTCGCTCCGACTGAAGATTTCTCCGCCCTTTATCCAGGGTCAATACTTCATCCACGGAAACGGGACATTTCCTCCGCGCCAAAAGTTTCCTTATTTCATCCGGGTTCTCTCGTATCTTTTTTGGATCAATCATGTGGTATAATATAATGAAGTTAGATTCGTGTCAACGCCCGGAGACAATAAAGAACCTGCCTAACCGCCATGATCATCAAAAAACCTCTGGACCTCAAAAAGATTGAAAGCTACGGGTGCAGGAGGCAAAGAGTTCATGAATAACTTGCCATAGACTTTTTTTACGATACGGGAATCTAAAATCGCGATAACGCCGTAGTCCGATTTACGTCTTATCAGCCTTCCGGATCCTTGTCTGAATCGAAGTACAGATAGGGGAAGCTGATATTCGGAGAAAGGCTCTCTGCCTTTCTTCCTGTACTCTTCGAGTATCGCCTCCGCTCTCGGGTCATCCGGAACCTCGAAGGGAAGCCTGGTTATTACGACAAGTACGAGAGAGTCACCAGGGACATCGATTCCCTCCCAGAAGGACTGGGTTGCGAAAAGAACAGACGAAGTATCGAATTTGAACTCCTCCAGGATACTGTTGCGCGGCGCCCTGCCTTGAACAAGAAGTTTGTGATGGCGGGAAATCTCCGCCTCCAGTTTTTCAACGCATGCATTCAGGGTTGAATAACTTGTAAAAAGAACAAGGGCGCGGCCGCTGCTTGTTTTTATAAGATCAAGAAGTCTTGAGGACATCCTGTTTGACCAGTCATCGTGCTGGGGAGGAACAATATCGTGAGCTACATAGACCAGGGCGTTGTGCTTGTAGTCGAATGGAGAACCTATCCAATGCTCTCTATCCTTGAAACCTATCCTTTCCTTGGTGAATTCGAAGCTCTTACCTACCGTAAGCGTTGCCGATGTAAGGATATTTACCCACGGCTGGCTCCAGACCGAATTTGCCATGAGTTCCGATACGTCGATGAGCTCGGAGTTGATTGAAACCCTGTCCGACTGCCTGTCGGTTTCTATCCAGTATACAGAATTGGGATCTGCCATATCAAGAAAGCTTATGACCGCTCCTTTTGCCACGGCCGTCCTGTCGCCGAGTGATGTCAGCTCGAAGGAGATGTCTTCGTCGTCAACATCCCTGGCTTTTTCAAAAAGGAAGGCTGCAAGCGAATCGAGAGCCGGTTCGAGCTCGTTCGGAACTGAGTTAGCGTTGCGGATTCTTTTCTTCACCTCATAGGGCTGCATGAGATTCTCAAGATTGGAAAAAAAGTTGTTGGATGCATCCCGGACCTCCTCGATTAGCTGGGTGACCTTGTTTTTGATTAAGCCGAAATCGGCCAATTTCGGAAGGAGCCCGTGGTTGCGTCTTGGATTGTAAATCCTTCCCAGAAGAACAGCAAGTCCTATGTTGGAGAGTCTGACACCCGAGTAGGATGCCGCAACCTGCTCGAGCCTGTGCGCTTCATCGAAAACGACTGCTCCGAACTCAGGCAAAAGCTTTCCAGCGGATTCAAGATGAGCAAAGAAAAGATGATGATTTATCACGATAATATCGGCTTCTTCAGCCGCCTTCCTTCTCTTGTAGAATGGGCATTGGCTGTAGTATGCGCAGTTTTTCCTGGGGCATGCTTCGGAGCGTCTGCTTATCTCCGACTTAAGCTTTGGCGATATCTGTTCGGGGTAGTCTTCGAAGATTCCGCTATCATCCTTTGCCCATGCCGCAATGCGTTCCAGTTCCTTTGCCTCCTCTGGGTCGTCGAAGAGGCCGTACTGAGCTATCATTCCGGCCCGGCGGCGGCAGAAGAAATTTTCCTGCCCGTAAAGGACTTCGTATTTGAACTTTACCTCTCCGGTTTGCGAAAGAAAGGGAAGGTCTTTCTCGGAAAGCTGATTCTGAAGGATTTTTGTACCGGTAGCAATGACCGCCTTTTTCTGCTCCTTGAGTGTCCAGTATATCAATGGAATAAGATAAGCGAAGCTCTTCCCAATGCCCGTTCCCGCCTCGACCATCAAGTTCTTCTTATCCTCGAGGGCTTCGGCTACAGCTAAGGCCATCTCGAGCTGACCCTGACGCTGTTCGTTATGAGGCAGCTTTGATATTATCGAACCGCGGCCTTCGAACTCAAGCCTTAGCTTGTCTTGCATCCCCTAGAGGGTAGGCTTCCACCAGGCCTTGATTGAAGTCAAAGACATCGACAAAGTCATCCTTGCTGTCTTCATCGGTTTTGGAGAATTCTCCAATCCCTATCAAATTAAAGACTATCTCGCCGAAATCGAGCGTGTTCCTCACGCCCCAGCTTTCAAATACATCCTTGGCAAGGCGCCCGTATCTTTCCCAGCCCAATGATCGTATCCCGTCCAGAAGCTCCCTGGCGCTGACGTGCCGACGTTTAGAAGGACCATTGATTCCTAGATGCTCCAGCTCGTAATTCATTGCTTCTATTACGAATATGTATGCCTCGACCTTGTATCTGGGATCATTCTTCGCAAGGGCCACGAGTCTAGCCAGTCCGGTCTGCAACTGGTTCATACGAGAATCACTTTTCCTTTTCCCTTGACCACTTCGCCGATTTTTGTCCCTTGAGTCTTCCTCATAACCGTTTCACAGTCCTTAGCTCTGACGATTAACACCATTCCTATGCCCATATTGAAAACCCGGTACATCTCATCATCATGAATCTTTCCGGTTTGTTTTATTAATTTGAATATAGGCAAAGGTTTCCATGTTTTCTTATCGATTATGCAGTCAACGTCTCTCGGCAGCAATCTCGAAATATTACCTTCAAATCCTCCGCCCGTTATGTGCGAGACGCCTTTGAGAAGAGGCTTCACCGATTCCACCTCGGCTCTGTAGGAGCGGTGCGGGACAAGAAGCGCCTTCCCGACTGTCGTTTTTGACCCCGGTATCGTAGCTTCTATGCCGGGGCTGTTGCGTGAATCTATTAAGACTCTCCGGGCAAGGCTATATCCGTTTGTGTGAAGTCCTGATGAGCGCAACCCCACTGCAACGTCCCCTGGCCTTATGGCTTCTCCGTTTATAAGGGTCCCCTCCTCAAGCGCACCCACGATAGTACCTACAAGATCAAAATCCCCTGGTTTGTATACACTTGCGAGCTGGGCGGTCTCGCCTGCGATAAGAACCATTCCCTGCCTTACTGATGCCTTTGCTATTCCTTCAACGATGATGGCAACCTTGCCAGGTTCAAGTTCAGAAAAGGCAAGATAATCCAGAAAGAAAAGAGGTTTTGCTCCGGTGCAAAGTATATCATTTACCGAATGATTTACTATGTCTTCACCGACCGTATCGTATCTGTCCATTAACCGGGCAAGTTTGACCTTTGTGCCGACGCTGTCCGTCGAAGAAACGAGCACCGGTTTCTTATAACCCTTTAACCGGAAGCCGCCTGCAAAGTGACCGAAATCGGTTACGACATTGGAGTTAAAGGTTTTGCGAACCGCCTTGCCGATGCGTTTTTTTATAGAATCCAAGGCGTAAATATCAACGCCCGATTTCCTGTAATCCATTTTAGAAGAATAAAGCTTTAAGAAAGGATGTCAAGAAATGTCATCCTCAATGTCTTTAGTTTTTTCTTTGCCAGCCCTATCATTCCTATAAGACCCTTTGGGAAAGAGCTTTATTGAAAGCTTGATTGCAAGATTTTCCAGAGGTTTGTGAATCAAATAAACACCCGCAAAGAGCGCGACGAATCCGATTCCCAATAGAATCCAGTGCAGGGTCTGGAACTTTGTAGATTCCCTTCCGAGCCAGCTACCCAGGATCAGAGAAGGAACCCTGCCGATTGCAACCATCACGAGGAGTTTCCACAGCTTGATGTTAGATAGAGCGGACATGTAATTGACGGTGTCGCCAAGGGGGTTCGGTATGATGTATAAAAGAAAGAGATAAAGCCAGCCTCTTGTTCGTACATAGGAGTCGAACTTATCAAGTTTTTCGTCGGATATGAATATCCGCATGAGCGAACGGCCGAAAGCGCGCATCAGAATTATTGAAATAGCGGCGCCGATGACGCATGCAATCCAGGAAAAGAGAACGCCCAGCCACCAGCCGAAGAGGAGGCCGCCCGTGAAGTTCAGAAGCGTTCCCGGTATCGGTGCGATGATAATCTGGAAAACGTAGAGAAAAATAAAGATGACAGGCGCCCATATCCCGAAAGAATCCACGTAATAGCGTATTTCCGTCGGATTTGTGAAAAGGCGCTTTATTTGAGGCCACTGCCATATAACGAATGCGACAAGACCTGCTAGAACAATAGCTCCTGAAACAAGGGTGAGCCAGTCGCCCAGTCGGGTTTTCTTCATCAGAAGCCAAGTATATCTAGAGCCAACATACCGTCAACCGCCCCAGCTCTGCCTTTGTGAATGTAAGAAAGCCCTTTAGTAATTGATTTCCGTTTCAGGAAGCGCCTTGCGCAGCCTTGCCAGTCCTTCAGGACTTATATCAGTTCCTCTTAAGTCGAGCAGGCGCAGTCCGTTAAGCTTTGAGAGATATTCCACAGAGGCATCAGTTATATCGGTCGCTCCAAGGTCAAGCGTTCTCAGATTAGAAAGACGAGTCAGTTCGGCAACTCCCGGGTCCGAAATGCCTGCACCATGCAGGTTCAATTCCGAGAGATTGCCGAGCGTTGCGATTTGCTTTGCACCTTCGTTCGAAACGCTGGGAATTCCTCCTCTCAGTGCAAGGCTTCCTGCTTTGCCCGCTCGTGTTTGAAAGAGGTTCAAGGACTTCAAGTCCTTCAGATCCTTGAGGTACTCCAAACCGGAATCCGTTACCTCGGTGCTTTCAAGATCAAGCGAGCGAAGATGGGTAAGGCCTGAAAGATGCTTCAGTCCCCGGTCTGAAATTTCGGTATTGGCCAGGTTAAGAACCCTTAACTCGTTCATATCCTTAAGATACATGAGTGCATCATCCGAGATCTTCGTGTACGCCAGGTCAAGCGCCTTCAGACTGTCCATTTCCTTTACTTTTTCGATATCCGTTTCCTTGGCACCGACAAGACTCAATGCCACGAGGTTAGGCAACTCCGAAAGCTCGCTGAAGTGAGACGGATCGGTCTGCACCGTTACGATGCTCGATTTATCATTAATCGAGGAAAGTTTGTTCTCGACAAGGTCTACGCCAACGAGCTTTCCGTTTATCTTAAGGTTTCCCATTCTCATTTCGTAGTCCAGACTGTCCTCGCCCTGCCAGGGAATGTAGTATGAGCGAAGATATATGAAGTCTTCGCCGGGCTTCCAGTCTGTTACATCCAGCCGGTTTTTGTAGTACTTGCCGTCCTCCGTAACGCTGAGCATACGGTAATCGGCCTGGGCTGCAAGAAAGCCTGCAAAAGCTGTTAGCGATAAAACGAATGCATAAAATCTTTTGGTCATCAAAGACCTCCTCCAGTAATTAGTTTACGAAAGCAGTGTATTTAGAATGAAAGACTTGTCAAGTTGCAGCGCACGTCTAATAACTCAAGAAAAGAACGTTATTTTAGAATGATCAGTTTTTTTGCGACATTCTCGCTATTAGTTTCCAGTCGTACAAAGTAGACGCCGGATGACAACAAGGATGCGAGATCTAACCGTCCGCTGCCTTTAATCGTAAAGCTTGCGACTTTACGACCAAGAGGATCGAATACCGCCAGAGTCCCTTGACTTTCCTTGCCGAGCGTGTAGCGGATAAAGGAACCGGATACGTCGAGAGAGGGAGAAGGGGAGGAGGTCTGCTCCTCGACGCACGTCCAGCGACCGTTTAGAAAGTCCTGATTTATCATACGATGTGCAAGGGGCGAATATGAGCGTTGCGCAGGCTCGAACGACCAGCCCGATTGTTTGGGCCTAAGCGTGTAATCCCCTCCGTTGTAAAGCTCGATGCTGTAGCTGCCGTCGCTGCCGGTTGTTATCTCGAGAGAAGTGTCGCCCGATACAGTAAGCGCAAAGCCTTTCATCGGTGTTCCTGTCGAGTCCTTAACGATGCCGGAAACGGTCAAAGGCTGACGAACCTTCATCACGAGCGCGTCCCAGTCGGTTCCTGACTGAGTTGAACCAGCAAGGTATAAATACCCCTGGGGGTCTATCTCTATAGCCTCTATCTCCTGTTTGCCCGGAAGCGTATCCACCCATGCCCAGAGCAGGCTGCCCAATGAGTCGGTCTTTACGAGCACGAGGTCCTCCTCCTCGCCCCTTTGCTGCCAGCCTGCAAGGTAGCAGTCCGAGATGGCGTCGAGCTTGATGTCGGTACAGTGTTCGTCGCCGCCGAGATTGTAACTTTTTGCAGTGTCAGGCCATAAAAAATTCCCTAATGTATCGGTCTTTATGAGTATAAAGGATCGTTGTTCAGCTCCCCTATCTCCGCATACAAACACTTGATCAATAGAATTCAAAGTTATGCCTTCCGCACGTGCATCATCTTTGATATATGTTGGTACTATACCTCTTGGATCTCCATCGATTCTCCATGCGCACCAAAGAAAGGGGTATCTGCAAGATATGTATATAGAGTGATCCGAACTCACTGCCAGTCCGGTAGGCGTCTGGTCGCCGTTAGAAATGTCGTACGACCTCCACAACTCATTTCCTTCCACGTCATACCTTAACAGCCTGAGGTCCTCGCCGGGATTAGGTTGGTCATACCATCCTGCAACGTATACGCCTCCTGATGCATAGAGTATATGCCCGCCGTAATGAAGCATGACCTCCGTATCCCACAGCCTTTTACCTGAGCTGTCGTACTTCATGATTAAAAGCGCTGAATCAAGCGTGTGTCCTACGACATACAGGTTCGCGTTTTCGCCTATGTCTATATCCTTGCCTATCTCATGGTTGTCGTCATCGTAGGTGTAAGTAGCTTTAAGTTCGCCCTCTAAATCGAACTTGCGGACTGCCATATCGAGTGTCTTGGCGCTGTCCGAACCTATTACGAAAAGATGCGAACCAATGGCTGAACCGTAAAGGCGTTCGTTCCTGACTGCGTCGCCCATTACTTTTTGCCATACTGGATATGGACTTGCTGAATTGATTAGCAAAATGACGGCTGTTATTATATTCAAAACTCCTCCTAGGGCATGGGGAGCGGCAGTATTCC
>JAAYVC010000080.1 GCA_012517375.1 bacterium
AACCTGCGTAGGATGTGTCTCACCGTATCCTCCGACAGGTGGATGTTATAGTCTCTCCTCAGTATCCAGGCTAGTCGCCTCCGACCGTAACCTGTTTCTTTACGAAGCTTGGATACAAGACGCTCTACCATGGAAGCCGTCCTGCGAGGCGAGACGTGAGGTTTGCGGGAGCTGTCCTGAAGTCCTTTATACCCCTCATCCTCGTAACGTCTAAGCCACTTGCGAACCACCTGGCGGGAGGTCCCAAGCTCGCGTGATACCGAAGAGATGCTCTTTAATTCGTTGTAACGCTCCACTAGCAGAAGCCTTGCTTCAACCCTGTTCATGATGTATAATCTCTCATACCGTATTTGCATAGCCGGGGAATCTCCTTCTTTAGCTCTTTTTTTCTAATTCTAATGGAGATCCCCGCTTTCTTTAATACCCTCTTTAAACCCTGGTAACTATCTAATGGCGCACGAACTGCTACCCCTTGACAAGTCGTCAATGGAAAGTAGAATTATACACTTAAAAAAACCTAAGGAGGAATTAGTATGAAAAAAGCTCTTGCTTTAGCATTAGGTATAGTATTCGTACTCGGCTTCGCAGGCTGCGAAATCTTCAATCCGGGCGTGGACTATTTCCCGGTTAAAGCTGGTCAGATCTGGACGTACGAAACGGTTAAGCACGATTCCACATACTATGTAGCTACCGACAGCTCCGCAGTCAAAGACTCTACATGGGAAACAACTTCAAAGTGCGTCGGAGAAACTACGCTTGATAACGGCACCAAAGTCTGGGAGTTCGAGAATGAGGCTGGCAAATCATACATGGCGTTTGAGAAAGAAACCGTTGACTTTTATGCCGCTAAGGCGGATACCACACCTCTGTACAGCATACCTAAAAAGCTTGAGGTCGGCTCAAAATGGGACATTCCAGTCAATGATACAACCAACATAACCTGGGAAGCCAAATCAACCGAAGACGTGACGGTTACCGCAGGCACCTACGCCGGCGCTCTCAAGATATCGGTTACCACTCCTGGCGTCGAAATGGAAAACTGGCAGTGGTGGGACAAAGACGCAGGTACCGTCAAGGCTTGGACAAAAGCCGAGATAGATGTGCCTGACGTCATGTTTATGTTAATGGAGACTACAACACAGCTCAAGTCTATTGCTACCGAGTAACCTTTTTTTGGATATTTAAAGCGGGGCTCTGCCCCGCTTTTTTATTACTCTAAAGACTCTTGGGTTCTTTCACTTTCTGCCCTTACAAAGATTAGTCTCTCCACGATTGGCAAAACACTGAATCCATTTAAACTAATTCTGAGTCAAAGAGGAGAAGATATGAAAAAAAAATTTTTTTATCAACGGTGACAATGTTTCTTTTTAGTCTCGAAGGATGCGAGCTGTTCAAGGAGACTTTAGACTACTTCCCGGCAGGCACTTACAAAGCCGCTCTGAAGGTGACCGTAACCTACCCCGTGATTATCGAGTTCATTTCAGCTGAAGGCTATCGGCTATGGGACAAGGATGAAGGTATCGTTAAGACGTATACTAAGTTAGGCTCGACCGTGCCTGATGTAAGTTACTCAATCATAGAAACCATAGTTGAACTCCAAGAAGTAACAAGGTGACAAGCCTTAAGACGAATTATTAAAGCGGGCGCAGTCCTGTTTTTTACCCTGCGATCAACCTGCAAGATAAGTCGTTGGATTTGACAAATCGTTAATCTTCCTTAACATTAATACTTATGGACGATCATCTGCGATTTAAACTCGACGAAGAAGTAGCATCTATTGAGGATACTTCAATCCGTCTCTTTACAGCCAAGGCTCTTGAGCGGGTTCCCGATTACTTTTGGGAAGTGCCGGCTTCAGCCACAGGCAGGTTCCATCCGCTGGATACTTTGGGCAAGGGCGGACTCGTTCTGCATACAAAGCGAGTGGCCTATCTTGCCGAAGAGATTGGAAAGGCCTTCAAGATAGAGGGCGTGCAAGTGGACGTTTTACGCTGTGCAGCCATACTCCACGATTCATTCAAGAACGGCGTTAAGGACAACGGCCACACCGAAGAAGACCATCCCTTGATTGTCCGCTACCAGCTCAAGGAGCTTGAGTCTGAAACTTCGCATTTCGACGAGATAATGAGGGCTATTGAGTGTCACCAGGGGCTGTGGGGGCCCAAGCCTTTAAGGATGCCGTCTAAACCTTTGGAGTGGGCCCTTCACATTGCCGATTTCGTAGCGTCGCGTACCGCGATATACCTTTATTTCTCAGGGTACAATCCGGGAAAAATGCCGGAGGAGCTCGAATTTCCAGAGCTTTCCGAGGATCTCACGCCCGCTATCACCCAGTATCTCGACTTAAGGGAAAAACGGGCCGGTATTGAAAAGCAGATGGAAGCCCTGAAGCTCAAGATAACGGAGAAGATGTCCAAGATGGATGAGAGAAAAGTCGTGACCTCAAAGGGTTCTGCAAGACTCGTCGGCGAAACCCACTTCAAACTCAATCAGCCCAGGCTTAAGGAGATACTCGAGAAATCAGGGTTCTGGGATAAGGTTTCCATGGTCAACGAGAAAAGACTTCAGGAGTTAATCTCGGACGGACTTATCTCTGAAGAGGACCTTAAGGATTCCGTTGAGAAGGTCTCCAAGGACGTTCTGCGCATATTTCCCCGCGAAGACTGATAGCAGTTGCTAGGAATTTTGCGGCTATTAAAGCTTTTTCTTGGACCAGGATGATTGTTTAATTGTCAATCATTTTGAAGAAAACGTTAGACCGAATCCTTGGGGATGTCGAAAAAAACCCTCATTATATCGCGTCTGCGAATGACGCCTGCCAGCCTTGATTTGTCCACGACCGGAAGAAAATCAAGACGCTGGCGTTCCATCTCAGCTGCGGCAAGCGGAAGGGAATCATCCAGCGCGACGGCGTTTATCTCAGTACGGAAGAAATCGGCGACCAGGAAAAGTCCGCTCGTTGCACCGAAGAACGCCCTCGCATTGACCTCTTCCAGCTCGCCAATGAGCGCTTCGGACAGCCGCTCCACGTGCTCTGGCACGAACCCTCTCAAGAGGTAGGCAAGCGTTATTACGCCCAGCGGACGCATATTTTCATCTACGACCACTATGCCGTCATGTTCCTTGGAAAGCATGATCTCAACGGCTTGTTTGAGCGTATCTCTTGGTAAAATAGAACTTGGATTAGGGTCCATGCACTCGCGTACTCGTATCATGCTGATATGATACTCCTTTCCTTGAATCTGTCAATTACGGTTCAAAGCGTCAACGGCAGAGCATTATGAAATCGGCCACTCCCGAGAACTCCTCGCCGGAGACATTCGAGTCATAGGGCAATAGAGTAACGACGGCAATATTAAGGCCTGGACGGGACTTTTCGAGCTGGTAGGGTATCCCTAGATGGTAGTCCGAGTGGAAGCGGCCGCAGAAGAATAGAACCTTTCGGCCCCGCTCAAGCCAGGAAGAGAGAGAGGATGCCATTACCGCATCCTTTAGCGCCTGCGCCTTGAAAAGGTTCTCCGGGTTCATTGCACCCATAGGACCTGCGTGCGGCATACCTTCCATGGTCGACATAAACCGCTCGCGATACTCCTTTGAATCAAAGTCAATAGCCGCGGGAAGATATACGCTGTCCTCACCGAATAGCTCGGGGCTGAAGTCGCCTGAGCGAGATACTAACGAAGCCATCCTGCGGGGTACGTTTGCGGCGACAACCGGTATCCCCTTTGAGCGGGCGAATTCCACCAGGGGCCGATAGTCCGTCTCATAGTTCGGCCAGGGTCTTGAACCTTCAAGGAAGGCACTTTCATCAATCTCGCCCGCAAGATAGGAATCGAGTACATGCTGAACATCGCGCTCGAACATCTCGAGCCCCATCACGAGAGTCGAGTCCCTGTCAAAGAGGTTGGAGAGCAATTCAAGTTCGGCTCTGTGGCCTTCCGGAGAATCGTGCTCCTCGCCCACGAACGCAACGTCGTAATCGTTAAGCCTTTCGTAAAGGGTCGCAAGGCTAATTGTATCTGAGTTCGATGCGAGCACCGTTGACTTCTCTTCTGTCGAAGCGCTCGATAAAAACGCAATGACGACAGCTAAAAACAAATATGTCATTGTTCAATCCTTTGAGCGGATGGCACGCGGTTCCGGCTGCGTACGCATGAATACCGCTCTTATCAGTAGTAGGTCCTTAGCGTCAGCGTAACGTCTCTTGATTCTGCGCCATGCATGAGTTTAAGGGTTATCTCCTTGCCGTCCTCTGCGCTGAAAGCCTGCCTGATTGCCGCAAGGCCCATATTCTTCGCCAGCGCGCCGTCCACCTGGTAAAGCTCCTCGCCAGGCTTGATTCGAGCATCCTCTGCTGGAGAGCCGGAGGCGACTTCCGAAACCACAAAACGGCCGTCATCGAGAACGCCGAGCACGATGCCGCTTTTACCTATCCTGTACTCGGATTCGAGCGCCTGGTTCTGCCTAAGCGCCAGACGGTCTCCGTTGTAGTCGAGGATGAAATCAAAACGTTTCAGTATATCGTTGCCCACTAAACCGTCGAACTGGCTCGACGCAAGCAAGCCTGAGCGTGCATTCTGCGCAAAACCTGCAGGAAGATTCTCAAGCACGAAAGGTCCCATCGCGAACATCTTCAGCCTGCCTGCAAGCATCTTCACGTTACCGGTTGCCGGATGAAGCTCTGAGGCGACAAGCTTCGAGCGGCCCTTGGCCAGATTATTCTTCCTTATGAAGGGTTCAGAAAGATCGAGCGAGGATGAAGAGGCTGTCTCGAGTACGAAGCGTCCGGGAAACCCCTCCACGTAACCGCTGACTAAAGGTATCCGGGAATCATAGGAGCAGGTGACGTAGCTGTATCCGGCAGGCGCCGAGAACTTGTCCCGTTCATAGACGGTGATTGTATTATCTGAAAACCGCACCTCGGTCGCGAACCGGGACAGAAAATCGTAGCCGAGCACCATGTCGACCGGGCGGCCCGGGTAGCGTAAATAGAGATCGGAGGATTGCATAGAAACGTCTACCTGTCCGTACAGGCTGACTCCGGGAAGCGAGAAGGAATCGACCATCACCATGGGCATGCCTGCATACTCGCTGGGGTTCTCCGCCTTGAACTCGCCCGCAGGAGCAAGCATAAGCCTGCGTGCTAAAGAGGCGTCTATTGCGGAGACCCTTTCTCCGGAATCAAGAATAAAATTGAACGGTCCGTCGCCGTTGATTCTGCCCCGGAGATAGATGCAGCCGTCGGCAAAGTCAAAAGGAAACTGGGCGCTCTTCTCGCCCTTGCTGAAGGCATAGTTTTGTTCTACAGGTTCGGTTATCACGAAAAGACGCTCGTCAACGTATCCGTTCACCTCGACGGTATAGAAAGAATAATCGTAGGTCTGCTGAAGCTCCTCGACAACGGTGTGTATGTTTCTCGGAACCATCACGCCTGACGACGCCTCGAAGTTTTCATACTCGCTCGTCGTCGTGAAGCCGTCCGCCGTAGTTTCGCTTTTGGCGAGAAGCCAGGTCTGCTCGTCTATCCATATCTTCACGGGATAGCCCCTGTCGGGCAGAACCTCCATAAGGATGAAGCTCCTTCCGGCTTCGCCCTCCCTGGACAGGTAGCGCACCCTGACTGTCGAGTCGGGCATCATGTAGCCGTAGCTTAAAATCAACGCTTGGCTCAGGGCGGTCTTGCGGGCCTCTTCGCCTCCGATTGACAAAACCCCGTTAGCGTCTATCTTCCACTGCTCCTTGCCGTTGAAACACGCAACCTCGTTCTGAACCCCGAGCTTAATCTCATTGCGTATTCTGTCAGGCGCCAGAACGATTATTGATGCGGCGCCCTTAAGACCTCCGGACTCGACTGAAGCATCGAGTTTTATCGATCTGAGCCTTGAAATCAAAGCCTCGCCTCCCATGGCTTTCATGTGCTTGGCAAGAATCTGGTCCGCCTTGTAAAGCTGCGCGCCAAGCGGTAAAGCAACAGCCATCATTCCCCAGATGAGTAATTTCTTAAAATAATCAGCGCTCATACGCCTCCTTTGGTTTCAACTCTAAAGATAGCCAAAGTTAGTGATATGTCAAGACAAAACGGCCGTAATTAACTTTTCTTGCATATTTCCCGGATTCAGACGACATATCGTAATTCACAACACCTTGGAATAGCGTATCTTGCTTACGCTCAGCTCATAATTTTCATTAGTATTCGGTTCAACACATTAGTTTTAATGCGGGTTGAGATTAGACGAAGTGTTTTACTTAAGATTTTTATGGATGAGACCCTTTTTTCACAATCCCCAGGGGTGAAGGCTCAGAGAAGCCGGCATCGATATGCAGCGCCAAGGCCCCGCTTACTTAACCTTGCAGTTCTCTTCGCGATAAGGCTATATCGCTGTCAATATTTTGGACTCTCTAGCATCACCCTCAGCCTGCACTCCTTATCGCCGCGGATGACGGAGGATTCCAGTTTTACATCGACTGACCGATTCAATGCCTGCTCGAACATCGCCCTGGTCCAGCCGACTGTGCATTCGCAGTACCAATGCGGAACATCGCCCCCGAACTGCTTCTTAAGATGGCAGTAGCACTTCGGGTAGACGACATAGACCTTTCCCTGC
>JAAYVC010000081.1 GCA_012517375.1 bacterium
ATTATCAAGGTTGCCGAACTGGCGCGGCTTAACCTGAGCGAAGAAGAACGCGAACGCTTCGGTTCGGAATTCGAGAAAATAGTCGCGTATTTCTCGGAATTACAGCAACTTATGCTTGGAGGTGAAATGACGCTTGAATATCCCTGCCCTCGTTTTGATGATGTCCCTGTTGGGTATGATATCGATATCAACAGGCTTTCAAGAAACATCAAACAGGGATATTTCAAAATCCCGCCTCTTCTTACATGAGCGAACTTCCTACAATTACTGAACTTATCTCAATGCTTCATCAGAAGAAAACGACTTCTGCCGAAGTAATCTCGGGAATAAAGAAGAACGTAGATGAATACGAACCTTCAGTGAACGCATTTATTAACCTATTTCTGGATGAAGCGTTACGCGAAGCAAAAAAAGCCGATGAGTGGGACTACATGCAAGGAAAGACACCTGGTCTTGCGGGCATACCGATTGCCGTAAAAGATAACATATGCGTTAAAGATAAGCCGTGCACATGTGCCTCAAGAATCCTCGAAGGTTTCGTCTCGCCTTATGATGCTACAGTCATAAAACGACTTAAAAAAGCTGGTGCGATAATAGTTGGAAAAACCAACATGGATGAGTTTGCCATGGGGGCTTCTAACGAGACCTCAGCATACGGACCGGTTCGTAACCCCCTGAACACCGACCGTGTTCCAGGTGGCTCATCTGGGGGGTCGGCTGCTGCGGTAGCATACGGTGCAGCTGTTGCTGCCCTTGGTTCGGATACAGGCGGCTCAGTCAGACAGCCTGCTTCGTTTTGCGGTTTAGTTGGCTTTCGTCCGTCGTACGGCAGAGTTTCCAGGTACGGTCTTGTCGCTTTTTCATCCAGTCTTGATCAGATTGGCCCTATAACAAAAAATGTTGAAGATGCTGCACTTATCTATTCGATAATAGCTGGCCCTGATGTCGATGATTCGACAACTTATCCGTGCTGGCCTGAGGAGGTTAATCTTACAGGCAAGCTCCCTGATGGAGTAAGAATAGGAGTGATAAAAGAATGCTTTGATGATCTTGAAGATAATAAAATTAAGGATGCTATCTTGTCCTCATTCAAAGAATCCCGAATAACGCTTATTGAAGTGAGCCTGCCGCTAGTCAAGTTCTCTATCTCTGCATATTACCTGCTTGCTATGTCGGAGGCTTCTTCAAACCTAGCCAGATACGACGGAATTAGATACGGTGCAAGGACTGAGGATAAGAACCTTCGTGAAACGTATTTTTCAACAAGAGGTTCAGGGTTCGGGAAGGAGGTAAAGCGTCGGATACTGGTAGGAACGTTCGGACTTTCTGCAGGTTATATCGAAGCTTACTACAACAAGGCGCTTGCATATAGAGCGTCGCTCGCAAAAGAATTCGATAATGCATTCAAGAAAGTTGATTTTCTCTTATCACCGACTGCTCCCACGCCAGCATTCAAACTGGGGGAGAAAATAGATGATCCCTTGCAGATGTATCTTTCAGACATATATACAACCCCTGCCGCTCTTGCAGGGTTGCCGGCTATTTCCATCCCAGCGAAAGAAATGGTTGACGGGTTACCCATCGGTATTCATATTGTAGCCCCACGCTTCAAAGATTCAGCCATCCTCGAGTTTGCTCATGCCATCGAAAAAATCTGAAACCGATGTATTGAATAAGTATGAAGTCGTGATAGGGATGGAGGTTCATGTTCAGCTTGCGACACAAACCAAGATGTTCTGTCGCTGTCAGGTGGACGTAGACTCTTTGCCTAATACGAAAGTATGTCCGATTTGCCTGGGGCTTCCGGGAGTGCTGCCTCAGACAAATACGGAGGCTATAAAACTAGGAATCAAAGCGGCGCTGGCGCTTGGCTGCAAAATTAACACAGATTCCCGATGGGCCAGAAAACACTACTTTTCTCCTGACCTTCCTAAGGGATATCAAATAACGCAGTATGAGTACCCTCTTGCTGAAAAAGGTTCTCTTGCCCTGCCCGGTATGAAAAAGAGCATTCGTATACGCAGAATTCATCTCGAAGAGGATGCCGGCAAGCTCCTACATTCACAGGAAGAAACACTCGTGGATTTCAACCGCTGCGGCGTTCCGCTTGCAGAGATTGTCACCGAACCAGAGATAGCAAGTGCGGAAGAAGCCGACGGCTATCTTAAGGAGTTGAGGCTTGTCCTGAGAACCATTGGTGTCACTGATGGGGAGATGGAGCGCGGGCACTTTCGCTGCGAGCCCAACATAAGCGTCAGGCGGAAGGGAAGTGAGGAGCTTGGTGTACGGTCTGAAATTAAGAATCTGAACAGCTTCAAAGCAGTAAGGGAAGGGATAGAATGTGCGCTTCAGGATCAGATTGTCCGGCTTGAAAAAGGCGAAAAGATAACCCAAACTACTTATCTCTGGGACGAGAAGAATCGAAAGCTTAAACCTATGCGCTACAAGGAAACCGCTGCGGACTATCGTTACTTCCCCGAGCCGGACCTGCCTGAGCTTGTTCTCGATTTGAAAGAAATTGAGAATCTCCGATTGCATCTTCCTCAATTACCGTCGGATAAAAGATCAGGTTATCTGGGTTCGGGTCTTTCACTTCAGGATGCAGAGATCCTTATTGAGGAGCCTAGCTGGGAGAAGTATTTTAACGATCTTATCGAAAATGGAGCAAGCTTCAAAGAAGCCTCTACCTGGCTTCTTAATGAGGCGCGAGGAATCATCTCGGAGCGCAAGGAGACTCTTTCGGAGTTCAAGGTAGATGCATCAGAGATGTCTTCGCTTATTGCGTTTCTTCGGAATGGTTCGTTATCCCGACCTGCGGCCAAAGAACTTTTAGCAAAAATGGCTGAGACAGGAGAAAGGGTCGAATACTTGATCCAAAAGATGGAGATTAAAGTAGTTTCGGATGAAGCCGTTTTAATGGATGCTGCAAAGCAGACAATACTCGAAAATCCTGAACCTGTCGAACGGTATCGATCGGGTAAAGAGGGTGTGATAGGTTTTCTTCTGGGCCAATGCATGAAGAAGCTTAAGGGCAAGGCTGATCCTGTAAAGGTAAAAGAAACTCTTTTGAAGTATTTATAGCGTAAGGAGGATTAATTGACACGCTACGAAAAAGGCATCCAGACGATAATTAACGATTGTCTAGGAGTCAAAAAAGGGGAAAGGGCGATAGTCGTTTGCGATACGCCAAAGCGCAAAATCGGAACGGATCTATTTGATAATTTAGTGAAGTCTGGTTGCGACGCTTCACTTTTTGAAATAATGCCGCTTCGCCAGCATGGCGAGGAACCGCCAAAGTACGTAGCCGATTTATTAAAGCAGGCGCAGGTGTTTCTTATTCCGACATCCAAATCCATGACTCATACTGAAGCGCGAAGGAACGCAGTAAAAGCGGGTGCTCGCGGCGCGACCCTGCCGGATGTAACCGAAGAGATGATAGCGGGCCCTATGCTTGTTGACCACAAGGAGATTTTAAAACGCAACAACAAGCTTTCAAGGTTGTTAAAGGGTACTAAGAAAATTATAATAACATCAAAAAAAGGAACCGATGTTGAAATTAATGCTGAGGGACGCCACTTTCATGAAGACAGCGGATATCTTGTTAAACCCGGTTCCTTCTCCAATCTTCCTGCCGGAGAGGTCTACGCAGCCCCTTACGAAGGCAGAAGCTCAGGCGTAGTCATTTTTGATGCGAGCTTTTCGGGAATAGGAATGCTTAAGGAGCCTATATCTATAGAGATTGAAAAAGGACGAGCATCAAGAATAAAAGGCGATAGAGGCAGACTTTCAAGGATGCTCGATGTAGCTGGTTATTACGGCAGGAATTTGGCGGAAATAGGCATAGGAACTAACGACAAGGCTCGGATAACAGGATTCGTCCTTGAAGATGAAAAAGTAATGGGGACGATACATCTTGCCTTTGGGGACAATTCCAACTTCGGCGGCAAGGTCAAGGCAGACGTACATCTTGACGGTCTTGTTCTTAAACCAACCCTGATTGCAGACGGGAGAACTATAATAAAGGATGGCCGCCTGCTTATTTAGGCTTCTTTTGACGCTCATAGTTTTTGGAGCGCAAGAGGGCCTGGTTCGTAAGATTCGATTTGAAGGAAATCGTCACTTTTCAGATTTAAGGCTGGCAAATACGATTACGACACAGAGAAATGATATCTTTTCAACATTCAACGCTTCAGTCGATTCATCCGAACTCGTAAGGTTTTACCGTAACCAGGGTTTTCCGTGGACTTCTCTTGAATACAGCTATGAACTGTCCCGTAAAAGATTGACCTTCAGGATAAAAGAAGGCGAACGCCTTAAGATATCAAATATCGTAACCAAAGGAATTTCCAAAGACGATGCGGATTTGATATTAGCAAAGATCCCTCTGAGGAAGCCGTTCGCCTTGACAGCCTTCGGTTTGTCGGAAACCCAAAGAATTACCAGGAAATACTATCTGGACAGGGGGTATCCTTACGCAGTAGTTGAAACCGACACGACTACCCAGATGTCTAATGTTGAACTTACGATTAAGGTAGCGCCCGGAGTTAAGGCTTATATCGCAAGCGTCCATTTCCTTGGGGTTGCAGATTCGATTGTTAATCATAACTACCTTCTCAAGACAACCCGTCTTTCAACCAACCTTGAATACTCGGCCGCTAAAATTGACAAAGCTTCAAGTTTTTTGTATGCAACGTCGCTTTTCTCACGGGTGGAATCCCGAATTTCAAAAGCGTCTGAAAGGGACGATTCACTCGATTTGAGCTTCGACTTGACATGCAATTTATTTCAGAACATTTCGCTCGGCGCAGGGTTATCTACAGAGCAAAACTCTTTTTTGCCGGATAGATTGTCTTTATCGGCAGGTTGGGAACACAACAATCTCTTCCGACGGGGAGTAGGCTTGTCGATTCAGTCGGGGTTCAATCCCGTTATCTTAGGCTCATCCAGAGGAAACTACCTTCTTGATCTCAAAATCAAGAACCGCTTTCCGTATTTTTTACCGTGGGGCATAGCTTTAACCCTTACACCTTACTGGGAGAATAAGTTCAATAAGGGCGACAGTTCAAATCCGACTTTGACTTCCCATACGGTAGGCGGAGAAATCGGTCTTGAAAAGTGGGTATCCGAAAAATTTCTCACAGGAATTTCCATGCAGGTTAAAAGAAACTGGTCATTTGCAGACGGTATTCCTTATTCGCCCGTTGATTCCATCGGCAAGGCAAACTTCCTTCGCATCTTTTGCTCATACGACAACCGCAATGATTTCTTCAATCCATCATCCGGAATATTCCTGTATCCTTACGCCGACTGGGCCGGCACGCCATTCGGCGGCAACAATGACTTTGCCAGGATTTCGGCCGATTTCCGCAACTACTTATCTTTGCCTTTAAAAATGGTATTGGCCTGGCGCCTGAAAGCAGGAATAATAATCCCGCATTCAGGTATGCAGCCTGAGCTTATTTCACATTATGAGAAGTTTACGCTCGGAGGAACAGGGAGCGTACGCGCAATTGCTCCGAAATCAATAGGGCCGGACTCGATTATCGAAGACTATAAAACCATCCGCGATTCTCTTACAGGCGACTCCGTTACCCTACCTGTATACAAGCATTACGGCACCTTGCTATTGCTGCATAACCTTGAGGTCAGAACCCCCTATGCATTCGGCTGGGTGGGTCTTGTTTTTTTTCTCGATGCTGGGATATGCGCAAGAGATGCGAATCATATCAGAGAAGACGACTGGGCATGGGGACCAGGAGTAGGTATTCGGGTCAACACGCCTATAGGTCCTGTCCGGCTTGACTGGTCTAAAGACGTAAAAACTCCATTCGTATGGAATAAGGACAGCATATTTACAAGCAATATAGGGAGATTTGAGATTGGCTTTCTACAAGCGTTTTAGACGTATTAGGGGAGAGCGCCATAGCGCTCTTGACCCTTTCAAGCGTTTTCTCAGATTCGTTGTAATCGCGGGAATATCTATTACAGGAATGCTTGTTGTTGCTTTCCTTTTCAGGGTTCCGTTGCGTGATGACATAGTAAAAAAGGCCCTTGCCCTTGCGAACGAACAGGGTTTTCAAGTTGAGTATCAAAGCGTTTGGGGAGATCTTTTCGGGGGGATAAATTTCAAGGAATTGAAGGTTATTCAAGATGAGGAGCACTGGCTTCTAGCGGATCAGGTCAATATTTCTTATCGGCTTCTGCCACTATTGTTTGCACAAAAATTTGAGATTCGTTCGGTCAGGATTGTAAAGCCTTTTGCAAGGTGGCAGCTTCCGGAAGAAAAACCCGAAAGCACGGAGGTCTTTGATCCTTTGATTAATCTTAATCTGAGTTCCCTAGTCATAAGGAGTGGAAGCGTGGAGCTTTCCGATACGATGCTTTTAGAAAACATCCAGATGAACGCAAAGATAGAGATTAAACCTCATAGTGTGAGCGGCAGATTAAGAAATCTGTCCTTTCAGACGCTTTTGAATGACACCTTAAGGTTCGATTTGAGGCAGGCTCGAACCAATTTCGCGTATACAGTTCCCGGCGGTATCAATATTTCCAATCTGAATCTCAAAACCGGCAGGTCTATTCTTAAAGGCGATTTTTATATAGGCGACTCCGTATGGGATATAACGCTTCGCGAGGCGAAGATAGCGCTTGACGAAATTGCTCCGGCTTATCTTTCAGGAACTGTAGTTGCTGAAGGGAAAGTTGCCGAGAAACCGCTTGGGTACAGCGGTGATTTCAGGTTAAATTTGTATGAAGCGGAGTTAGGCGGAGTAAGAATTGCAGATGCTACGCTCATTCTTAAAGGCGAAGGAGGCATATTCGATTTATCTGTAATTGGAAGCAATCCGGAGTTAGGAAAAGTGGAGATGTCAGGTAAAGCAGGCATAACCAAAGAAATAATTGATTGTGATCTGGCTATTAAAGATATAGAACTCTATGAATCAACTGGTTTTCCTTTGAAGTTTAAAGGAGCCCTAATCGCCAGTTACGCATTATTGGACAACAGAATCAAAGGGAAGGTCGTAATTGATGAAGCGAACATCTATCCTATACCGGAAATGGATATCGACATCAACGGATCATTAGATGCTGCATTCGATTTTTCAAATGAGACCGGCAATGTGTCCGGAAGCCTGAACGATATACATTTTCAGGGGATGCCTTGGGGGAACTCAACGTTGGATATCTCTTTTAATGGAGACTCGATATATCTCAGGGAGTTTTCTCTGAATCGCGATTTGTCCAGGATCTCTGTTTCAGGTTTTGTAAAAAAAGATTCTGTAGAAGCTGATTTCAATATCCACAGTTTTCAACTCGGCAGCCTGGAGAAGTTTAATCCTTTGGGAGCTCCTGCAGAGATTGATGCAAAGATAACGATTGGAGGCACCTTAAAGACCCCCCATTTTTCAGGGGTACTTCTCGCGCGTTCAAACGAAGCGCCATTCAAACATCTTGAAGCAAGTCTTGAATCTTTTAATCCGATTGATTTATCCGGCAATTTGGACTTAATAATAAACGATCTCGATGGACCCGGGGGAAAACCATTTTATCTTGACGGATCAGTGAAAAACGGTCGAGTCAGCCTCTACATGGACGACAGAAGCGTTACAACTCTGAACACATCAGGAATACTGAATGTCAACTGGGAGAAACCGGCTGCCGTTTACGAATGCGAGGATATTCTGTTTTTAGCAAGAGGAGATACGATTTCAAATCGATTTCCCTTTGTCTTAGGAGTAGAGAAGGATTCTTTGTATATAGGTCCGACATTTCTTTTTGTAGGCGCAGGCGAAGTCGCCGCAACAGGCTCCTGGCAATTCAACAAAATGCCTCATCTGGAGCTCTCATTCTACGATGTTACCTTAGAAACCTTCGGAGGAATTATAGGCCTTCCTGAAGGATCGAGGGGAAAGCTTCGAGGTCAAATCGCCAGCCGTGATGAAGGGTCTGACAGAAACATAATAGTCGACCTTGGTGCAAGTGATCTTCATATTAATGGATTGGATGCAGACGGCATAAGCTTTTCGGGAACCCTAGACACGCTGCGGCTCGATTTTACGGCCTCCTTTGAAAAAGACGGAAGCATAACGAATGCCGAAGGGTATGCTGAATATGATTTGAAAGATACTAACATAGTAACTTATCTAGACATTCACGCGACTATTGACGATATAGGCGTCTGGCCTTTCGGTTTTATGAAGGACATCCTTGAGGTTCGAAGCGGTCTCGTAAAGGGCGAACTCAATGTAAAAGGCAGACTCGAGGACCCTGATATAACTGGATGGCTGAACGTGCGCGGAGCCGAGCTTTACCAGCCGGTAATGGATTTGTCGAGCGAATCATCGGATGCCGACATACTTTTTAAGAACGGAAAGGTAATAATCGACAGGCTTGATGCGACAATCGTCAAGGAAAAGACGAAAGGAATCCTTAGCGCAAGGGGCGATTACGCTCTTTTTGCACCAGGACATCCCTTTTACTTCGGCATTATCTGCCAGAATGTGCCCTTTTCGCCCGAAAGACACATCTTCGCAATAAGTTCAGGGAATCTCACAATCAAAGGAACGGATACGACCCCCTTGAGGATAGAAGGCAAGATGGAGATAAAAAGAGGATTAATCACTTACGGACTTGGAGACGAGATGCGCTTCATTTCTCCTTATGCGCCTGCTATCAATCCGAATCTGCCTCCGCCTCCTCCTACGTATCTAGATCTCAGCATTTCGGGCGAGGATAACATATGGATAGCGAACAGAGATATGAAGGTTGAGGTTGTGCCGGATCTTTATATAAAACTCAGGGAAGACCCCAATCCCCAGATAACGGGTACAATCACCGTAAAACGGGGTGAATACTATTACCTTGCCAACAGACTGCAGTTCGATCCTTCAAGAAGCAAAATAGTGTTTCCGCCTACACAGGAGCTCAATCCGGAGCTGGATTTGTGGACGAGCTTAAGGACGAACGTTATAGACTCCAGTTCGGGTTATTACCAGCCAATAGTAGCAATACTTCATATGGGCGGAACCATGTATGAACTAATCCCTGAGTTCTTTTCAGACCCGCCCGTATGGACTGAATCCGAAGTAGTAAGTTACCTGAATCTGCGCATCGTGCCGGGCGACGTTACAAATCCGGATTACGAGGCTGTGATTTCTCAGGTTTTTACGGATTACTTAAGCCTCGGAGCTACTACTCTTATTCAAAAATGGCTTCCTGTGGATATTGTAAGGATAGAAAACCTAGGCGATAAAGATGCCAACGTCACTTTCGGGAAATACTTCGGCGATAGATGGTTTGCATCATATACGCAGGCTATTTCGGAAAACCCTGATAATCCGTTTCAATTCAAGGTCGAGTATGAAATAGATAAAAAACAGAATATTGTGCTTGAAAGAGACGAAAAGGGCGCTCATATTCTTCGCTGGCAGATTAAGTTTAAGTTCTGATGATAGCCCACGCTGTGCCGCTTTGGCGGCCCCTTGATGAACTGCGTTACTCGACAAAGGTACCATTAAACCCAGGCGACCTTGTAAAGGTTCCTCTTGCCGGTAAAACCGTGTACGCCTGCGTTGTTAAAACAGAAACCGGATGTGAGGAGGGTCTTAAGGAACTCGAAAAACGCGTGGCTGAGTCTCTGTTTCATCCGTCAATTCTGGAACTGGCAAGGAATATTGCAGTCGATCACATGGCCTTCTGGGGAGAGATGCTCGGTGCGGTTCTTCCGAAAGACATATTACTGCCTCCTAAGACGCCTGGCGCTCATGAAGGTCGATCCGCCTTCGCAAATCTGAAGATGAGAGGGGACGAGGAAAAGATTATTAGCGAAATTGAACGCGCAAAAAAAAGAGTTCTTCTTCAATCGTCTTCCGATTATACTGGATTGTTCGTGTCGCTCATCCGCAAGTATATATCAAACCAGAAGCAGGTTCTTGTGTTATTACCGGATGAGCCTTCTCTTGCCCGATACTGCGAACGTTTCTCTGCGTTCTTGCCCGTTTCGATTTATAGTTCAAACCTTGGACAGGCTGAACGGAGAAGCTTATGGCACGGCGTAAACCAAGGTTCGGTCGATCTTGTGTTCGGGTTAAGATCGTCCGTTCTTCTTCCATTCAGGAATCTGGGACTTGTAATTGTCATCGACGCTGATTCTAATTATTACAAGGAACGAACTCGTCATTTAGATTACGATGCAGTCGATATAGCCGCAAGACGCATTAAAGAAGAAGGAACCAAGCTTATTCTTTTCTCTGTAGCTCCGACATTAGAGATGTCGCATATGGCCCGCTCTGGTCATTTTTTCCGCATCGAGCGTCAGGTGCCGCAAAAAGGTAAAGCTATTATCGTAGAAATGAAGAACGAGAAAGAAGGGGCAGTTCTTTCTTCGACGCTTAGCGAGTTGATTGTTGCAGCGCATAAAAGAAAAATGCAGTCTTTGCTGCTTCTGAACCGGCTGGGTACGGCTGGTCGACTAATGTGTCTTGAATGCGGTCATGTTCTTTCGTGTATAACCTGCGGACTTTCTCTAAAGCTGGTTAAGATTGGTGAAGATTTGGAATGTCCTGTTTGCTCAAGAAAATACCTTGCCCCTGAACGCTGTCCGCAATGCGGAGCCGCAAGATGGCAGCCTCTTTCTCCCGGGCTCTTAACTCTTAAGAAGGAGTTAGGACGGCTTATTCCTAACGCTAAAACATGTGAGATAACGGCTGAACGTAAACCGCTGCTCGACGAAGTTTATAATTCCGATGTCATATTTGGCACGAGCGCGGCGCTTGAGTACATTCCGTCAAGGGTTCACACCGCAGCGCTTCTTTCCTGGGATGCGGAACAATCAAGACCCGATTTTCGTTCCTCTGAGCGTGCGTATCGTGATGTTGCATATATGCGAAGGTTGATTTCATCATCACCTGACGCTCGCCTTGTCGTGCAGACTTACAGACCGAGAGATAATGTGCTTCGCTGGGCTCTTACCGGCGACTACGAATCCTTTTTTCATTACGAGATTCGCAAACGCAGGGAACTCGGTTATCCGCCGTACCGACGGCTGGTTCTCTTCGAGCGTACGTCTCTAAAGAATGCGTGGGATGCAGAAAAACTCTCACAATCCCTTGTACGTGACGGGGTGGAGATACTGGGTCCTTATACGGGAAGAAAGGCAAAGGAGACCTTATTAGTCAAGATAAGACGCGACTTATCGCCGGGAACACTTTTGGACGCCCGTACGCTTCTCAAATCCGGCTGGCAGTCCGAGGTGGACCCGGTGGAGATAATGTAGCGGCCTCTTTCTTGACAAAAGAATATACATTGAGTATTATTGATTATGCCTAAAAAGAAGGCGCAGGCCGAGGAGCTCAGGACGGGCGTAATTTAATGCGGGGATAATCTGGATGTTATGCAGAGGCTTCCTTCGGAATCCATTGATCTTATATACATTGATCCGCCGTTTTTCTCCAATCGCCACTACGAGGTTATCTGGGGCAACGGCGCCGAACTCCGCGCATTCGGCGACCGCTGGAAGGGCGGGATAAACGTCTACGTCGAGTGGATGCGCGAACGGCTCATTGAGATGCACCGGCTTCTCAAACTCACGGGCTCCATTTACGTTCACCTCGACTGGCACGCAGTGCACTACATAAAGTGCGAGATGGACGACATTTTCGGGATGGGAAACTTCCGAAACGAAATCAGTTGGTGCTACAGCATAGGAGGACGAGGAAAACAACAGTGGGGACGGAAGCATGATAGTATACTCTTCTATTCTAAAGAGGAGAAGTTCTACTTCAATGTTGATGAAGTTAGAGTACCAGGAAAGACAGGAACCTACATGAGAAGGGGACATGATGAAAAAGGACGTGAATTTTTAGAAAAAACGGATAAGAAAACCAGCAAGGTCTACCGATATTACGTTGATGATGGAACTATTCCTCCAGATTACTGGACCGATATTGAACAACTCAACAGGGAGGACGCAGAACGGCTTGGTTATCCAACTCAAAAACCGGAAGCATTGCTTGAACGTATTATCAAAGCCTCTTCTAAAAAGAATCAGATAGTAGCCGATTTCTTCTGCGGAGTCGGCACCACCCTCGCCGTTGCCGAAAGGCTTGGGCGGCGCTGGATAGGTTGTGACGTTTCACCCATTGCCTGTAAGCTAGCACGCCGGCGTATATCAAAAGTCATTAAGGAAGAGAGAGACATCGAAATAATCGGTATGCCGCACGATATTGACGAGCTTAAGACAATGGAGCCTTTTGAGTTCCAGAACCACGTCATTGTTGACCTTCTGCACGGAACCTGCTCTCGCACCAAATCCGCAGATCGTGGTATAGACGGCCACGACTTCGGGCATAATCCTGTGGAGGTCAAGCAGTCCGACGGCGTGGGCAGACCGGTTGTCCAGAAGTTCCATTCGGCTGTGCTCGCCGAGAGGCGCAACAAAGGA
>JAAYVC010000082.1 GCA_012517375.1 bacterium
CGGATATGTAGCTGGGGGCCATTTTCTGCGTCGCAAGGTTTTGCGCAAAGTCTATATCCCTTGAGTGTTCACCGAACACATAAAAACCGGTTTGTATCGGTTTCGTTGATACACCCTCGGCATCAAACGCAGGCGGCATGGCGAATAACCCCCCGGGCTGTATGCAGAGGAATGTCTTCGAGATGCCGAGATCGGGATAATCCACCTTTATGTTGTTGCCGATGGCTACTATCAAACGTTCGGGGTAGAGATTGCCATAGAGCCAGTCCGCGTCATAGGTCGGCATGCCTCGTGAATCCGCAAAAGATTTTATGCGGTTTTTTTCGTCAAGGAAAGCCTTGGACTTGCCTTTAAGACCCTGAGCGGTGGATGCATCGACCGGCATCCAGCCGTAACCGGGCATAAGAATCTCCGCCCACTGGTGGCCGGCATCGGTCAGCCACACGCATGTTACCGTTCTTGCAGGTATACCGAGACTTCTGCACATTGCGCAAAAAACGACGCTGAACTCACCGCAGTCTCCCTTTAACGTCTCAAAAGAATTGGCTGCCCCTCTCTTCGTCTGGTCTGGGTATTCGTAAACCATGTTATCGGTTACCCAGTCGAAAACCCTTTTCGCCATGCGGTACGGATTGGTTTCTCCCTTGGTTATTTCTTCCGCTTTAGAGCGTATCTTGTCTGTGATTTCTATCCAGGGCTCGGATTGGGTGAAACGCTTGTATTCTTCCGATTCTTTGTCGTATCCGCCTATGGATTCAGGATTGACGCAGGAGATTACTGGTTCCCGAACGAACTTAAAGTCGTAATAAGCGTAAAACCGCTCCTTGTTTTTTAAGTCTCTGAATCTCCAGAAGATGATCTGGTTCCCTGTAAGGGAATCGGTCGTTATCTTCTCCGGTTCGGGGAAAATATCTCTTATTTCTACATTCTGTCCAGAGTGATTAACGGGCAGGGCGACCCATAACCTGAGTTCGCAGGAATCGGCATCCGGATGAATGCTTTCAAAGAAATGCCAATATCGTGCATCGGTCATTTTACTCTCCAGTTTCGGAGTTTGCATCACTGTAAAGGAGAAAAACCGCAAGGAAAAGGCCTGCCTTGATCGATAATGCTGAAGCGCGCATGTTGTTGCTCCTTTTTTATGGTTCATCTCCGCGTATTAAAACCCGACACATTAGACGTCGGCGCATATTAAAAGATATGCAATATCAAGGAATCAAAGGGATATCGTTAGCGGAGACGACATCCCTAATTTTATTTAAAATAGTTACTTAGCTTCTTCCTTTATCAGAGCGGCAAGGCGTTTTGCGCCTTCCTTTATCTGCTCTTCTGACGCGTAGCTGAAGTTTATGCGCATGCAGTTCTGGCCCTTGCCGTCGCAGTGGAACGCTGAGCCCACAACGTATGCTACCTTCTTCTCGATCGCCTTCGGGAAGAGCTCGGTAGCGCTCATGCGCTCGGGCAGAGAGACCCAGAGGAAGAGTCCTCCCTGGGGCCGGGTCCATTTGAGTCCCTCAAGCTTCGGCATCTCGGCGTCGAACACTTCAAGCATGATGTTGCGCTTGCGGAAATATGCCGCCCTGATGCGCTCAATCTGCTTCTCGAGAAGCCCTCTTGCCATGTACTCGGCTATCATTATCTGACCCGCAGGAGCAGTGCAGAGATCGGTGGCCTGCTTGCCCATGACGAATTTCTCCATCACCGGTTTGTTCTTCGTGATCATCCAGCCGATGCGGAAGCCCGGGGCAAGGATCTTCGAGAATGTGTGAAGGGTTATCACCCTCTCGTCGTCGTCCATCGTTATCATTGGGGCGACGGACTCGCCTTCAAATCGCAGCTCCCTGTACGGCGTATCCTCTACCACGAACGTATCATATCTTTTTGCAAGCTCTAGAACCTTTTTGCGGCGCTCAAGGGTCGCGGTGACGCCCGAGGGGTTCTGGAAATCGGGCACGATATAAATAAACTTAGCCTTTTTGCCTTTCTTATCCAATTCCTTGAGCTTTTCTTCAAGGATATCGACCCTTATGCCGTCGAAATCCTGCGGGACGCCTATCATATCGGCGCCGTAGGAGCCGAAAGCCTGCAGCCCCCCAAGGTATGACGGAAGCTCCATGATGACGGGATCGCCCTCGTTGACAAGGGCTTTTCCTACAAGGTCGAGTCCTTGCTGAGAAGCTGTCGTAACGAGCAAGTCCTCGACCGCAATCTTAGTCCCTTCGCGTCCCTCAAATGCTATAAGTTCCTTGAGAAGGCCGGGGTCACCCTCTGTAGTTCCGTACTGTAGGACTTTTGAACCCTGTTTGTCTAGAACATCCACGGCAATCTTCTTGAAGTCTTCAACCGGGAATAAATCCGGAGCCGGCAATCCTCCGGCGAAGCTGATGATATCGGGTTTCTGCGTGAGCTTTAAGAGCTCGCGTATCTCGGAGCGGCGCATTCGTTTTGCAGCATTCGAGAACAAATGGCTTGCATCAAAAGACACGATTCCTCCTAGGTATTCAGCCTCAAGCCTACACGAAAAAAACTTCCTGTCAACCCCTGGAAATGCTCCGTCAAACGCGAACGTTCACAGCATTCCTGTCTTAAGTTTTTTAATAATGAAAGTTATGCCCTTTGAGGGCCAGGCGGCTTGTTTTCGGGGCGTTTTTCATCGATTTTTCGCTTGCCGGTTCGATGTTCCCCGTTTTTAGCTTATTAAGGGTCGATTTCAGTATCCTATCAGTAACCGGGTCACTGTGTTGGACGAAAGTCTAAGGTATTCCGATTTTTAAAAAACCTACTTGATAACCAGGGTTTAGTCTTATAGTAATAAAGTCAGTTGAAATAAAAGAAGAAGTCGGAAATGGCATGCAAGAAGCTTTTGAAGAAGAAGCTTATAGTTGTTCTAATGAGGGCGCGGGGTAATCGAAAGGATGGTTGCCCTTATCGGGGGCGAGCTTTTATAGGGGAACAATCAAGACCATGCAAAGCTATCTCAAATATCGAGGTCGCTCAGCGACCTCGATATTCTACCCCAGACACATAGAGAAAAAGCATAAGCGCTTCTTTCTTCAAGCCTTGTGTCAATTAAGTAAAGAAGAGAATGAAGCGATGTTCGAAGAAGGCGAGGAGTTCGAGCGTTCGATGCCTCATGAGGAGTACGAGGAGATGGTTGAGCGGCTCGAGAAGTAGAGTCGGGCTGATTGACAGTCAAAAGACAACTTCTATAATCACACTATGAGCGACAAAGGTTACCAGGGAAAGCTCGAAAAGCTCGATGAGAACCGCTGGAGAATCCCTAAAACTGGAGGGATGAGGACGGACGGCATCATATACACGTCGGAAAAGCTCCTCCCTAACCTGCTCAAGGATAACGCACCCGAGCAGGTTGAAAACGTTGCCCACTTGCCCGGAATCGTCGGAAGTTCCCTTGCAATGCCTGATATCCATTGGGGCTATGGTTTTCCGATAGGCGGAGTGGCTGCGTTCGATCTCAAGGATGGTGTAATCTCTCCCGGCGGAGTAGGCTATGACATCAACTGCGGTGTCAGGCTCATGAGAACGAATCTCACAGTCGATGAGGTTAAGCCAAGACTTCCAGAGCTTCTCGAAACCATCTTCTCGACAGTGCCTGCAGGCGTCGGCAAGAGCGGTCGGATAAGAATCAACCGTAAGGAGCTGGAAAAGGTGCTTGTTGAAGGCGCTCGCTGGGCCGTGACAAAGGAGTATGGCTGGAAGGACGACCTTCTGCACACCGAGGAGGGAGGCAATCTCAGCGGTGCAGACCCTGCTATGGTATCAGACCGCGCCTTTGAACGCGGTCTTCCGCAGATTGGAACGCTCGGCGCAGGTAATCACTTCCTTGAGATACAGAAGGTCGACGATGTATACGACTTAAAGGCGGCAGAGGTTATGGGTCTACATAAGGGACAGATAGTCGTCATGATTCATTCAGGCTCGCGCGGGCTCGGATACCAGATATGCGACGACGCAGTAAAAAGTCTCGGGCGTGCGGTTCAGAAGTACGGCATATCCATTCCTGACCGCCAGCTTGCCTGCGCGCCCGTATCCTCCCCTGAGGGCAAAGCCTACTTCGGTGCAATGGCCGCTGCCGCAAATTATGCCTGGGCGAACAGACAGACGATGATGCACTGGGTCAGGGAAGCTTTCGAGAACGTTTTCAGCAAAGGAGCTGAATCGCTCGGCCTCCTGCTGGTCTACGACGTTGCACACAACATAGCCAAATTCGAGAAGCACGAGGTCGAAGGCAGGCGGGCGAAGCTGTGCGTGCACCGCAAAGGCGCTACGCGCGCGTTTCCCGCGAATCATCCTGACGTGCCAGTAGATTATCGCTCCATCGGTCAGCCTGTAATAATCCCTGGCGACATGGGAACCGCTTCATACGTTCTGCTCGGAACGGAAAAGGCGATGGAGGAGACCTTCGGCTCCACCTGTCACGGCGCAGGCAGGGTATGGTCGCGCTCGCATGCGATGAAGGAGATATCGGGTCACGAGGTAAAGGCGCGCTTAGAAAGGGAAGGCATCCTCGTCCTCTCAACGTCCACGAAGACCCTTGCCGAGGAGACTCCTGAGGCGTACAAGGATATAGATGAGGTTGTTGAAGTTGCCCACAACTCCGGGATTTCAAGAAAGGTCTGCCGCATGAAGCCTCTGGCTGTTATCAAGGGGTAACTAAAGCTAGTGATAGCCGAACATGTCAGGGATTTCATAAAGTCCGCTCCGCACAAGCCGGGCGTTTACATATTCAAGGATTCAAAAGACAGGGTTCTTTACGTAGGCAAGGCCGCCAATTTAAGAAACCGGCTTTCATCCTACCTCACGCCCTCGACTCAGCCCGCCATAGCGTTCGTACCTAAAGCGGCAAAGGTCGAAGTGACAATCACATCGACAGAGGCCGAGGCGCTCATATTCGAAGAGAACCTCATCAAGCTCTCGAAACCCGTATACAATATCCGCTACCGGGACGACAAGCGCTATCCATATCTCAAAGTAACAATAAAAGAACCTTTTCCGAGAATCTACGTCACCCGCAACGAACGAAGGGACGGCAATCTTCTTTTCGGCCCTTACTCGTCCGTAAAGAATCTCAAACGTACGCTTGATGCTGTTAAGAGGATATTCAAGGTCCGTTCATGCGGATACAACCTTCCTTTAGAAAGACCTTCCCGACCGTGCCTCTTGTTCCAGTTGAAGCTCTGCTCCGCTCCATGCCGCGAGGGAGCCTCGGATAAAGAGTACGAGAATCAGCTCAAAGGGTTGATAGAATTCCTGATGGGCCGCTCGGAGGAGCTTGAGCAGGAGACCGAACGCCGCATGTGGCAGGCTTCCGAAGCCCAGCAGTTCGAGGTTGCTTCATTTCTGCGAGACCAGCTTCTTTCCATACGCGAAGTCAGATATCACGCCAAGGAAGCCTCTCTCGATTCCACGCCCCGTGATTTCGTGATTGCGGCAAGACAGGGATCAAGAGCGGCGGCGGTTCTTTTGAAGCTGCGCGAACGCCGCATGTATGCCCATGAAACTTTCATGCTTACCGTTCCACGTCACAGTTCCGATAAAGAGATAATCCATGACGTGCTGCGCTTAATCTACACCCATACCTACGATATACCCGACGAGATAGTTCTTCCTCTCCTGCCCGAGGATTCAGATGTTTTCCTGGAATGGTTTGAGACCTATCGCGGGAAGAAAGTCAAGCTTTCGGCCGGTGTCCGTGATGAGAAGCGCCATCTTCTGGATATAGCCCTAGAGAATGCAAAGCTCGCTATTGCACAGGACAAGGAGGCTCCCAGATCGGATCCCCTTCTTGAAAAGCTCCAGGATTATCTGAATCTTGCAACCCTTCCTTCCCACATAGAGATGATTGATATCTCGAACATACAGGGCACGAATCCGACCGGTTCCATAGTCGTCTTCAAGAACTCAAAGCCTGCCAAATCGCTCTACCGCAAGTTCAAGATAAAATCGGTCAAGGGTTCAAACGATCCTTTGATGATGACCGAAGTCGTGGCGCGCAGAATCTCAAGGCTCCAGAAGGAAGAAAAGAGCCTGCCGGACCTCCTAATCCTCGACGGCGGCAAGAGCCAGATGTCAATCGTTCGCGAGTTCCTCGATTACGTAGATGTAGACCTTCCGGTTTTTGCCTTCGCAAAGACCCACGACCACCTCTTCAGTCGCGACGGCAAGGAGGTCGTTATCCCGGCATCGGATCCCGTTCTGAAGCTCCTCGTCCGCATCCGCAACGAGTCCCACCGGTTTGCTGTGGAGTACCACCGCAAGCTAAGAACAAAAGCCTCAGTCTCCTCGGAACTCGATCTCGTTTCCGGAATAGGCGCAAAGAAGGCACGCGCTCTCGTGCAGTTCTTCGGGTCTGTGCCCCGTATTCGCAAGGCTTCCTTGAACGAGTTAAAGCAGGCGCCCGGCATAGGGCCCGGTCTTGCCGAAAAGATATATAAGCATTTCCATCGTGAAGCATAGCGCGAGAATCGAAGACGTAAGCCTTGAACGCTTCATTGTTGGTCCGCTCCAGGTAAATTCCTATCTGCTTCTATCAAAGACCTCCGCGTTACTTATCGACCCCGGGTTTCCCGAAGACGAGCTTATCGCCTGCGCCGCATCACTTGCTAATCTCGATGAGCGAACGGCGCTACTCACTCACGGGCACTTCGATCACAAGGGTGCATGTCCCAGGCTTCAGGAGATGGGGTGGAAGATAGCGGTCCATGAGAATGACAAAACCCTTCTTACCCGGTCGTCATCGGTCTTCACTTTCCTCGGATATCCGTCGGCCGCTCTTGAACCCGATATCGTATTCAAGGGGGGAGAGGTTATCGAAATAGGCGGTGCAGAATTCACCGTGCAGCCTACGCCCGGGCACTCTCCAGGCAGCGTCTCATGCATCGAAAAAAACAGACGCTGGGCGTTTACGGGAGACACGCTATTCGCCGATTCCATAGGCCGCACCGATCTTGCGGGCGGTGATACCGACCTCATCATGCAGTCTGTGGAAATTCTGAAGTCCCTCCTCCTTCCCGAAACGCTCGTGATGCCCGGTCACGGCGGCAGGGCCCTTTTCGGAACAATCCAGCGAATCAATCCCTACCTTAATACCTAGATACCGCGCGCGATTCGTTACCTGAACTCTACATCCCAGGTGCAGGCTTCGTCGCCTTCAAGACAGCAGTGTGTTTTTGTCATTTGAACGACCGTCCTGCCAGTTAGCTCGATAAGACGTCTTGTCCAGTTTTCGAAAATCATGCAGCTTATTCTATGGGTCTTCCAGTCGTACAGCGAGATCGATAATAGATTTTTTCCCTTTTCCTTAATCGTGACCTCTCCTGATGAATGCACCCTTCTCCAGAACGTCGAGGAACGCCTTATAAGCGCCGCAGGGGTCAGAAATGACAACAACCCCTTCATGAATCCTGAAACGCTTTGTTTGAACATGTAGTTGACCAGTTCGTCAATGATCTGCTTCTCGTTCATCTCTGATTTGAGATAGTCTGCGACTTGCTCGTAAAGGGGATATACTTCGTGAGCCGGATACCATTCCTTGGTATCCGACGGATGAAACTTGTTTTTCTCAAGCTTCGTGATGCGTTCCTTTAAGGGAGGGGGGAGGGTTTCAAGGAAATCCTCGAAGCGCTCGAAGCCGTAGGTCTCTATAAGCCAGCCGCAGACCGCGCCGTACAGAAGTCCGCGAATTTTATAACCGGATAGCTCTGCCTCAGAATTATTCATGCATAAAGTCTATAAACGAAAATCAATCTGTCAAGTGAACAACACACACGCAAACATATCTGCGACTCACCCTGATGTTTTACGGATTCAGCTGCGTCGCTGCAATTATTGAGTCAGGCCAGTTTTATGTTCCAGCGGCAGAATTCGGCGCCTTTGTGCACGCAGCATGTCTTTTCAAGCTTGTATTTTTTCACGCCCGTCAGTTTTATCATCTCCTCTAGCCACAATCCCACGACGTAGCAGCCGAACTCGACCTCCTTCCAGTCGTACACAGTCACATTGAACTCCCCGGAAGAAACCTTTTCGGTCTCCATCCTGCCGGATGAGTACATGCGGCTCCAGAATGCGGAGGCGCGTCTTGCAAGGGTTATAGGCGAAGCGAAGGATGCAAGGCCCTTCAGGAATCCTGAGATGCTCTTTCTGATGCTTGTTCTGACGACCTCTTTGTGGGCCTCTTCGCCAAGAATCTCGTAGAGGCGTTCGTGAATGGCGAAGGAATCTTTAACGGGATACCAAGCTGCCCTGTCGGCATTCTCGAGAATGGCTGCCTGGAAATCCGTCAGGGACGCCTTGAATGAGTTGAAGAAATCGACTCCCTTGTGTTCAAGTATCCACTCCTTCAGCAATGCACCGAAAACACCCCTTCCGCAGCCTGGTTCTGGTTTCTCAGGCAAAATGCACCTCCCATCGGCAGAAAGGGTCGCCCTTGTGAACGCAGTGAGTCTCAGTTACTTCGATATCCTTGCCTCCGGCCATGCTCACGAGTTCCCTGAACCAGAGTCCGTGTATCTTGCAGTGTACTGGGCTGTATGCCCAATCGTAAAGGGTTATGGTGCCGTGAGTGGGATTGTGAACCGCAGTGTCAAAACGTCCAGTCGAGTGAAACCGCTTCCATAATGAAAGCGCTCTTTTTGCTAGATCGAGTGGCTTAAGGAATGAAACCAGGCCTCTCAGAAATCCCTTTATAGCCTGGTTGACGTAAAAATGCACATAATCCTCGAGATGTTCCTCCCCGAAATGGGCGAACATTTTTTCGTATAAAAGCTTGGAATCCTCTACAGGATACCACGCTGCCTGATCCGCATCCTCCAGTCTTTCGGCTATTTCTCGCGGCAGCGTTTCTGAGAATTCCAGGTAGCGTTCTTCTCCGAATTTCTGTATTATCCAGTTCCTGACCTTGGGATAGAATTCACCCCTGTCGTATGCACCCATTTTTTCCCCAGAAACTGTTCCGTCCATGATAGGATTATACATGATACTATAAATGCGTCAAGCAAGAAAAAGAGCGCGGCAAAGCCGCGCTCAGAAAATTAAAAAATCCGCTTTATCTTGAAGTCGGAGGTTTCACTCCGTGATCGCCTCCATCGTCCGCGCCGCCTTTAGAGAACGAAACCTCCACCCTGCGGTTGGCTTCGCGGCCTCTGTTGTAGCGGTTGTCTCCAACAGGATAGCGTTCACCGTAGGATTCAATCCTCATGCGGTCGGCGGATATGCCTTTTGCCAGAAGGAAGTCGTATACGGCTCTGGCCCGCTTCTCTCCGACTCTTATGTTCGTGGCGTCTGAACCTATGCTGTCCGTGTGGCCTTTGATGATAATGGTTGCATCGGGATGCGCCTGCATGGTCTCAATTATCTTCTCAAGGTATGGAAGCTGCATCAAGGAAAGGTCTGTCTGGGCTTTTCCGAAACCTGTGATCACTATATCCTCGAGCACAACCGGTACGGGCTTCTCTATCTGCGAGAGGAATACGTCGATAATCGTGTCCTGGGCTACTTTGATGGTAATTGTCCGGCTATCATCAACGTACCCTTTCGAAGAAGTCTGCATCTTGTATGCGCCGGGCTTGATGTTCAGCCTGAAATAGCCCGTGATAGGGTCAGAGACTATGGGGTTCAGGACGGTTCCAGAATCTATATCCTCGAATCGGATGACTGCCTTCAAAGGTTCTGATGTGGCGGCGTCGGAGACTATGCCTGCAAGCCATGATTCCTTAATCTTTTCGAGTTCCATCTCCAGAGGAACCTTTTCTTTGCTCGAAAGAATCACCTGTAGCTCCTCAGGCACCCTTGCCTCGGGATGATAGTTCTCCGCGTTAACGTAAAGCGAATCGGTCGCAAGAAGCTCCTTTTCGCTTATTACGAAGTGTCCGAGACTGTCCGTAGTCATCATGAGCGCCGAGTCCCTGTCTGGCCCTGAGATGACTATCTGGGCGTCCTTGATAGGTTTTCCGGTCTCTGCATCGACAACGGTTCCCTCAAGGAATTTCTCCTTCGGTTTTATGAGGTCTCCGCCGATGCCCACTCCCGCATAGAGCGAGAAGGTTGACCCGAAGTTCATGGGATCGGCCCCGGCTGCCAGCGTGAACAACAGTCCGAATCCCTTGTTCTTGCCCATCATTATCGGGAATCTTACGCCAAGGCTCATGTGGGTGGAGATGCCTGTAAGGGTATCCGGGGTGAGCATTGGAAGACCGTAGTTCAGATTGAAATCGAGGTACGGGTTTAGCCATGGGAAGGGGTTTGATTCAACACCTAAACCGGCGAGTATCGTCTGGGGGAACTGCACGGTAGCGGCGTCTATCGTGTGAGCGCTGCGGTACCAGTATCCGGCGTTAACGTGACCGGATATGTACCTTGATTCCATCGAGAAGAGGAGCTTTCCGCCGAACTCCGGACCTGCCTGGTCGAACGGATAGTATCCCAGGTACTGGCTCATGGTGGCATTGCCAGCGGCATCCATCTCGAATGGAAGCGTCATATTAAAGAAGCCGTCTATGCCCAGAGCGGTCACAAGCGGTGCATCCAGAGGCGTGAAAGGAATACTTCCTTTGATGTGAGCGCCTACGTCTCCAAGACCGAAAACCGATGCCGACGTTTCCGTGTTGCGATAGAAATACGCAGAACCGAAGGCGGAAAACTCGAGATAATGCCAGGGTGTGAATCCCAGGGATATCATGGGCTTCAATGCCTGGTTATGATACTCTGCATCTATCGTGCCTCCGGAATCCTGGAATATAACGTGGTCGAGATACCCTTCAGGTGTGATATTGAACCAGAGGAACCCCATGTCTTCGCATCTTGCAGAGGATACGAAGTTAGTGCCCTTCGTGCCGTAAAAGGCTGGCAGGGCAAAACCCATGGAAGTCATCAAAAGTAGCAGCGGAAACAGCTTTCTCATCTAGCCTCCTTGAAATCATCAACTTTGCCTGTTATAAGTGAAACATGGCCTTTCCTTTCCTGCTGCTGCATGTGAAGAACTGCAACAGGAGAGGCAGCTGGAATTACACTGTCTGCAGCAAGGTCTATTATTGCGTGGCCGGTATTGGGGATGTGATCGCGATACTCGGATGTACCGGGATTGCAGAGGAGAATGGACATTACATTGATGGCGCCGGCGGGATTACCGATATCCGCAAGGCTTACGGAACCCATGACGGAATCGGTATTTGCAGGCTGATACGGGGTTGCAACGGGTCCGACTTCTTCCCAGATTGGAGGGGTTACAGCCGAGTTCCAGCGGTAGATAAGGTTGGAGTTCTGTGTACCTGTGGATGTTGTGTCAGTACCGACGAACATCATGTAGTCAGCGCCTATATCGTTCGGCGCTTCCCATGTGCCGGGCGTCGTTGCAGAAAGCCCGGTTGCCGCGCTGGCATCCGTATCGAAAAAGACGGCGAACTGGACGTTCGAGGCTGGATTCGGTACAGGAGCCCATGTTTCGACCTTGAACAAAAGAACGTTGTCCGAAAAATCAGCGTCAACGTAAAGGTAATGGCCGTTGTAAGCGACTGAGCCGTCGTTGGCGTCGGTTGAAAGAAGGAGCCAGTCAGCCGGTCCGGTGTATATAATGCGTTCGCGGCATCCGGTTAGAATAAAAACCGACACAGTCAAAGCAACTACCGCAAGAAGAGCTAAACGTTTCATTTTTATCTCCTTATCTTGTTAAGACGATTTTTGAAGTGGCGAGGCCTTCAGGAGCGCGAAGCTCAATGAAGTAGACACCGGGGTTAGCTGCACGTCCGTTTTCATCCAGAAGATCCCAGATAAGCGTGTGTTCTCCTGCAGGCATCTCCTGCGATAAGAATCTTTTAACGAGCTGACCGTTTACATTGTATATGGTCAGTTGAACGACCGCATCCAGAGGTAATCCATATCCGATTTCAATCTGTTTTAGAGAGATGCTTCCAAGCGCAGGCATGGTAAAGAAATCGGAAGGCAGCGCCGCAAGCACAATCGTATCGAATGCGGTATCCGCGCCGGATGTGTTTGTGACTATAAGCCTGACGATGAAGCTGCCTGTTGAAGTGTATACGTGCGTCGGATTCTGAGTAATCGCCGTATCATTATCGCCGAATGTCCACAGCCAGGCGTTAGGAGCAGGCGTTCCTGTCGAGTTGTCTGTAAACTGAACGCTCAAACGATGGGTAAGAGGTACATACGCCCTGTCCGGGGTCGACGTAAACGCCGCAACTGGCGGTGTTCCGGGCGTGGTTACAACAATGTAATTAGCGCGCTCCAGGGTATCGGCGCCGGCTGTGTTGGATGCAATGAGTCTCACCGTATAGGAACCTGCCGCATTGTAGACGTGAACGGGGTTCTGGTCACTTGAAGTAGAGCCGTCTCCGAACGTCCATGACCATGTCGAAGGCGAGTTCGAAGTCTGGTCGGTAAAGGTTACGCTTAAAGGCGCGTTTCCCGTGGTGGGCGTTCCTGAGAAGTTGGCTACCGGAGGCTGGGGAGCGGTTCCGACATTTATGTATCCTGTTCTTATGAGCGTATCGGAACCTGAGGGGTTTACCGCAATCAACTGAACGTCGTAGGCGCCTGAGTTGTTGTAAACGTGAACGGGATTCTGGATCGTCGAGGTGCCTCCGTCGCCGAAGCTCCACAGCCAGCCTGTCGGAGCGCCTGTAGACTGATCGGTGAATGTTACGGTCAAGGGCGCATTACCGGATGTTGGAGTTCCTGTGAAATTCGCCGTGGGAGCCCCCGCGCCCACAGAAATGTAGTTTGTCTTTGTCGCCGTATCTGCTCCGTCAGCGTTCGAGACTATGAGTCTTACCGTATACTGCCCGTCGGCAGTGTAGGCGTGAACGGGGTTCTGTATAGAGGATGTTACCCCGTCTCCGAAATCCCACGACCACGCGGTAGGATCTCCTGTTGAAAGGTCGGTAAAGGTTACGCTCAGCGGAGCCGAGCCTGATGTCGGAGTGCCTGAAAAATCGGCAACCGGCACGGCAAGAGGTCTAAAAGGCGCCTCAATGTTCATTATCCCGTCGTTCAGAATCTCAAGACCCGTATAAAGCTCATCGGGAAGCACGTACCATGAGCTTGCCGCCGGATCGGGATTCGACTGCCAGCCGTAGTTCAGGTGCCATTCGTCGTCTCCGGTTGTTTCACGGAATCCGTCGCAGACGATTGAATGTCCGCCCAGGGAGCCTGAAATGCCGAGCATGGCAGGCATGCTGTCCTTCATGTTCTGTTCAAGCACGGTGAAGAAATCGGGATCGCTGACGAGTTTGTAATCAGCCGTGCTGTAAGCGTATTTGTCTTTGTATGCGGCAGGTACAACAAAATGGTATGCTCCGGATCCCTCGCTTGTATAATCCATGTGAACGGAAACGCCGGCCGCAAAGGAGATGTCGGCGCAAGTTGCCGCGGACGGAGTGCCGCCATCGTAATCGATGGAGTGCAGGGTAGCGGTTGTTGCATCGATGTTTATCCCTCTTGTATCGGTGGTGTAGTTATCCGCAGAAGTGAATAATACCGAATCCGGATACTGCCAGAAGTTCATTATCTGAACCATGGCTGTTGCAACGCAGCCGACTACCGACCGCTGGCTTGTCACGGGATCCATTGGACATTTGTTGTAGTATGGCGACATCTGGTGCCACTGCGTTTCGACCCATCCGCCTGTCCATGTCTGACCTGCAGGGGGCCAGGAATCACCCGGTGCCGAAGGCGGATTGCCGCTCAAAATAGCGTTCCACTGGCCGTTGTATCTTGCGCGGGATTGAGGAGTAGTCAAACGAAGGCGTTCAGCAATATCGGCTCTCAACATAATAAGCAAAACGTTATTCGGGTTCTCTTCCCAAGGGAATGAACCGTATTCCGAGTAAGTAATGACCGGCACTACATCGGTATTTGCAGCTATAACAATGAATCCCTGAGGCTTGAGTTCGAAAACGTATGCCAGAAGCTCGCTACCATCCTTGCTGTAAAGAGGTTTTGGCTGATTATCAAGGGAGTATGAGTGGGATAAAGCGAAGTTTGGGTCGTTGAAACGTTGCATGATTATTTTCGTTTGAGTCCGGGCTGCCATGCTTGCGGCTTCAAGGGAAACCGAATCGGCATACAAAGCGCTTGCCGTCAATAATAAAGCAAGCCATATAAAAAACCGAGACGCAATCAATACTAACTTATTCCGAGGCATCTTTCCTCCTTAAATGATTAATTTCTATCTTCAGCCCTACGCTTCCTTATTTAGAATAATTTTAACTACTCTTGGAAGAGTGTCAAGCCCTGAATGAAGGGTTGCGAATGCGATTGGCACAAACTAATGATGAATTTAACTTACCGGACTTTCTGGAGTTCGTGCCAGTCAAGTTTTTCCTCACCTATAGCGATTATTTGATTCGGATTCAGGATGATTTTCGGTATGCCTTTTTTGGACGTGATTTTTTTTCGTATATTGCAGTTCTTTAATACGATAAAGGAAGGATTGTGTTCCCAGTTTTCAAGTGTATCACACTCTATTTCAATGTCGCTTTCACAGTATACCCACATTTTATCCTCCATCTTTTATATTAAGTTTACGAATTGTGAGACTAATGTCAAGCAGTTGATGCGAACGAGCAAATCTCAGTCGTCAACATAACATTGGAATTAAGATGTTGAAAAATAGAAGTATATAAAGCTTCTAAGCAAGATACCCTACAGGCTGGTATAGGGTATCTTGCTGATTGACGCAGGGCTTGTTAAAACTATTCTTCAAGCATAGACGAGTAAAAAATCCCGGACGACTAGAAAAGGGAAAAGAGGTTAAAATAGAGATTACGCCCTCCTCCCATACTTATCCGGCGACTGTCGGGGTCTCCCCGACAGTCGCCCTACCCAGCAAGGGAGGAAAAGGAAAAATGAAGGAAATTAATAAGAATAGAGATTACGCCCTCCTCCCATACTTATCCGGTGGCTGCCGGGGTTTCCCCGACAGCCACCTCCCTTTTACGGATGCATCAAATGTATACAGCTGATGCCAGGATAAACCTCTGCGACAGGGAACTCCTTTTCTATTACTACGTAAAAAGCCCGGTTCGCTACGCGTGTCAGAGGGTTTTTTCGCTTTTCCCAGCCGAGCCTATCATTCCTACGCACGAGACCATTCATGTAGACGTTCTCGATAGACCCAAGGAAGGAGTCGTATTTCCAGAAGCCCGCAACCTGGTTCAGGGGGCTGTCTGGTCGCTTGCAGAAAAAGGCGAGTATCTTTTCGTGAGAATCAAATCTCCCATGGTCGAAGGCGCATCCATGGAGGCGGTGCTTGCGCTAAAAAAGAAGCGCGTCAAGGTTTTTGTGGGCACCCCTTGGGTCGCTCAGAAGAGCTTTTCATCGGCATGGAATCTTTTGTTCCAGATTGTATTCAGAGCGAGTCTTGACCCTGAAAGGGAGCTTTTCGTTCGCGGACTCGGTCTTCTCGTTAAAAACAAAGGATTTCTCGTCGGCGCAGAGCCTCACAACAGTTCAAGAATAATATTGAATTCGCTCGCAGAACGGTTCCCAAGCCTTGGCGAAGATAGGCTTCTTGTCCGCAAGGAGAAGGACGGCGTCTATATCTACGCTACACCCTGGACTAGGAGCATCAACGCTTCCCGCTCCGCCAACGCCAGACTGAACAAGCTCGTTTACTTTAACGGCGGTACAGCCCTGTCACGCAACGAGATATTTTCCCATTTCGGCTCTGCAGTCGCGGACGGGTTGCCTGAGAATAAATCCTCAAGGACCCCTCTCGACGAGTTCGAGGCTTTCACCCTGCGGATCAATCACCCGGAATACCTGGCTCTTGAACTAGAGCGCCTGGCTCTCGAACAATAATCCTTTTTTCCCTCGTGCAGGCGCGTTGACAATCCACTATATCGTATGTAACATGTAAAATGTCAGATATCTTTAAGAAAATTACCCTCCACCACGAGCCGGACATCAAACAAACGGCCAGATTACTTGCGGAACGCGGCTGGGCCGAGGGTAATGGAGGCAACTTTTCCATACGTCTTGATAGATGCATAATAAAGGGTGAGCGGGTTCAGTTACCCTCATCGTTTCCGGCTCTGGCTGGTCAAAGCCTTCTCGTTAAGAGCAGGGGCAGCCGGATGCGGGATGTGGCAATCGACCCTTTGAGCCATGTTACCCTGTTATCCTTGTCCGAAAAAGGTGAATCCTATATCTTCGAAAGCAGCGCAGGATTTCCCACGAGTGAGCTCCTTAGCCATCTAGCCGTTCACGAGCTTCTTTCGACCGCTCGGCCTAATTTCAAGGTCTTGCTGCATACTCATCCGACCAACCTTATTGCTCTGACGCACTTGCTCCGCGATCCAAAAGATATCCTGAGGCTCCTACCAAGGATGTATCCCGAGGCCGCTGTACTGCTCTCAGGCAATCTCGAAATGCTGCCTTACTTGACTCCGGGTTCCGAAGATCTCGGCAAGCTGACCGCTCATGCCTTCAAACATGCAAATGCAGTCATTTGGTCCCTTCACGGAATGATTGCAGCCGGAGAGGATATTGCAGGCGCCTTTGACCTCATAGAGGTTACGGATAAGGCGGCAAAAATAGCGATTCTTTCAGGTGTCAGAAAAAGAAAAACGGGCATCCCTGACTCCGACATCGAAGCGCTGGCAAGACTCCGAAAGCTTCCCTCTGATTCGCCTTGACGCAGGCGCAACTTATTCTATAGTATAGACTGATGCATAGAGAAACAGCCGAGATCATCCCGAGGCTCGAAGGCCACATGAGGATAGACACCGTTCGAAAGGAAGAAAGGTTCATAACGCTCGAGGGTCAAATATTCGAACCCCGCTCTGAGAACGTCCTTGCTCTCAAGAATATCGTTTTAGGGGAGGGACTGACCCCCTTCTTCGAGAACAATAAAGGCTCCAATACCGCACCTCATTTATTGAAGATTGGGCTTTTCACTCTGCGCAAGGTCAGGCAGAGACCTTGGCTCAACATACTTCTCTTCGTCCTCACTTTCATAACCACCACCGCAGGCGGCGCACTGTTATCCGGAGTCGACGTGTTCGCTAACCCACTATTATTCTGGCGCGGGCTGCCGTATTCGCTTTCCATCATCCTTATCCTTGGGAGCCACGAGCTCGGACACTATCTCACATGCCGCTATTTCGGCATGCAGGCGACCCCGCCGTTCTTTATCCCCTTCATGCCGCCTTTCGGAACCATGGGCGCCGTTATACGGATGGGTCTTATTCCATCACGCAGGGCGCTCATACGTGTGGGTGCAGCTGGTCCCATAGTCGGGTTTCTTGTGGCTATTCCCGTGACCATTGTCGGACTCATGCTCTCCGAAGTCGTATCCACGCCTGCAACCTCGGGTGCTGTTCAGTTTGGAGAATCCCTTATATTCCAGCTCCTTTCCCTCATCGTGAAAGGACCGCTGCCCCAGGGTTCGACCGTCATGATTCATCCTGTTGCGCTTGCGGGCTGGCTCGGTTTCCTCGTTACAGCCCTGAACCTTCTTCCTCTTTCCCAGCTCGACGGCGGGCATATATCCTACGGTCTTTTCGGAAAGAACCGCATCTATCTATCCATTGCAACCTACGTAGCACTCGCATCGGTCGCCTTTTTCTTCAAATCCTGGAACTGGCTGGTCTGGGCGGCAATCACCCTTGCCTTCGGGTTCAAGCATCCTCCTGCCGAGGACGAGATTACGCCCCTGAAAGCGTCCGACGTGCTCTTCTCACTAGCCGCGTTAGCCATCCTTATCCTGACGGTCGTCCCTGTCCCGATGCAGATACTCAAATAATTCTCCTCAGCCCCCTCACCCGTAACACAACATCCTCAGACCTTCTCAGATCTCCTCGGCCCTCCCCGGCTCTCCTCTGCCCTTCTCTGCTCTCCTCAAGCCTTCCTCAGAACCTTCTCAGACCCAACTGACACTCTCAGAATTCTCGACATTTCGTCTTTGCCGGGTCATCCCGGGCTTCTCTGGAAGTAGTCGAAGGTGTTTCTGATATCCTTGTCAATAGGGGTCCCCAAATGAGTTCGTATCCGTTCGTCAGAACGGCGAAGTCATTTGGGTTAAAACCTCTTGACTTTTTGAAACTTTCGTCTAGGATACCGCTATGCTACCTGTTTTATTTGAATTGAACTTGCACTTCCTCGGTCTGGGGACAGTGGCCGTCAGAACCTACAGTCTTTTTCTTCTTCTCGCCTTTATTGCAGCCATTATCGTTTTCCATTTTATCCTCAAGAAACGTACCCTCATGGATACGGGCATTGTCACAGACCTTGCGTTCTGGGTCATCATTGGCGTGGTGGTCGGTTCGCGGTTGGCCTACGTTTTCATGCACTGGCCCGAGTTCAAGGACGCGCCGCAGAGGATATTCGCAATATGGGAGGGCGGCGCGGTTTACTACGGAGGGTTCATTCTCGCCTTTATTGCCGGCGGAATCTACGTGTGGGCGAAAAAGCTTCCTATCTTTCCCCTGCTTGACTCGATTGCGCCCGTTGTCGCGCTCGGAGAGGGCATAGGCCGCTTCGGCTGCTTTTTCAACGGCTGCTGCTTCGGGAATCCCACGGACGTCTGCGGCATAACCTTTCCTGAACATTCACTTGCCTCATTCGCTTTCGGACCCGACCACTCTATCTGGCCCACTCAGCTCTTCCAGGCGGGAGGAGGTCTTCTTCTCTTCGGCATCCTCCTTCTACTCATGCAGATTAAGAGCCTGCGCAAGGGACAGCTCTTCGGGTTTTTTCTTCTGGGTTTCGGCGGCCTGCGCTTCGGGGTAAACTTCTTCCGGTACTACGAGAACGACCTGAACCTCTGGACGAACCAGATAATCGCGCTCGGGCTGATGGCTGCAGGCATCGGTTTTGTGGTTCTCTGCCAGTTCATACAGCAGAAAGTTCCCTCGCCCGCGTGGATTGCCGCAGAACGCGCAAAGATGCTTGCAAAGGCGAAGGAACAGGAAAAGAAGCCATCGTCGAAGAAGAAATCATCCAAGCACAAAGGCAAACACTGACGCACGGAATCAGGCTCCAGGAATCTGTCCGTTGTTTCAACCCTGAATAAAGCATGATGAAGAGGGTGCTCGACGCCGTCCGCGATTTCTTTTTTCCGCCAGTATGCATTGCCTGCGAGCGTGATTCCCGCACGCTTCCCCTGTGCGAAGAGTGCGAGACAAAAATCCATGCAATCGAACAGAGATTCTGCCAGCGATGCGGAGCGCCGCTCGAAAAATCACGGCGCAGCAAGATATGCCTCGAGTGCGCGAAATACCCCCTCTCCCTATCACGGATACGCGCATGGGCGCGCTTTACCTATCCCCTGGACAAAGTCGTTTACGCATTCAAATACGAACAGCGCCAGAGGCTTGCCGGCTATTTTGCGCAGAAACTCTCGCTCGTGCTTTCAAGCGACCGGGCGCTCTCCACAGCCGACCTCATCGTTGCGATACCGCTTCATCCCTTCAAACGCTGGAGGAGGGGGTATAATCAGAGCGAGGAGCTTGCGAAAGCGTTATCAAGACAAGTGCGAATTCCTTGCGATAAAGTCCTATCCCGCAGCAAAATGACCCGCACCCAGACAAAACTTTCCGCATCACAACGCCGCGCGAACGTCGAGGGCGCTTTCAGCGTAAGCCCAAAAAGAGTCCACCTGCTTTCCGATAAGCGCATCCTTCTTCTGGATGATGTCATTACCACCGGCTCCACTCTTGACGAAGCTGCGAAGGTCCTCCTCGATGCGGGCGCAAAGGACGTGATGGGGCTCGCTATCGGCGGAGCGTGGATACCAAGATAAGCCCTCCTCAGAGCCCTCCTCAAAGCCCTTCTCAGAACCCTTCTCAGAGCCTTCCTCAGCCAACTCCAACTATCACCCTAGACGTCTGCCGCGCATTCGTCCGGGGACCCCGCGTCCCTCACCCGACGCTTTGCGCCACCCTCTCCCGAGGGGAGAGGGATATTTCTCTTCTTGAATAAGTGTCTTAACTATCAATACGATGATTCTCCGTGCTCACCCTTCGGAGCTTTGCCGGCTCGGAGCCGTCTCGCAATGACATCTATTGTCAAGTTGAGACGGAGAGATTGCAGGGAACGTCTAGTTTTTAGGATATAGTGCTATGGGATAGCTCCCTGCGTTCGCCCTTATACTGCGCCCCTCAGAGACTGGACACGTTGAGTGTTTAGAGGTAGAATGAGGCATCTAGCCAAGGAGGCAAGATGAAGCGCAGTAATTGGACGACAGAGGAGAAGCTGTCGGTGGTACTTGAAGGATTGAACGGCAGGA